>DATFRX010000163.1:0-2901 GCA_035262905.1 Nocardioidaceae bacterium | reverse complement strand
TGCCGCCTGCGGCGCGGCCACCGTCGGTCCCATCGTCGCGGCCAACACCGCCACAGAGGCGAGGGCCACGGTTGTCTTCATGTCGCGCGGGAACGCCATGAAACCACTCCCTTTGAGTCGAAGTGGCCCAACTTACCGATCTGACCGCACTGCGGCGAGAGCTCGCTCGACCAGATCGGGTGCGTCGTACGGCAGCCAGACGATCCGGGGATCCTTGCGGAACCAGGAGTCCTGCCGCCTGGCGAACCGGCGGGTGGCGCCGATCGTCGCAGCTCGCGCCTCGTCCTCGGTGCACTCGCCGGCCAGGAACTCCAGCACCTGCGCATAGCCGAGGGCCCGGCTCGCAGTGCGTCCGTCGCGAAGCCCCTGCCGCTCCAGCTCCCGCACCTCGTCGACCAGGCCAGAGGCCCACATCGCGTCGACCCGGGCCGCGATCCGGTTGTCGAGGACGTCACGGGGTATGTCGACGCCGACCTGCGTCACGGCCGGGTAGGCGTACTCGTAGGTCGGCAGGGCTGCGGTGAACGGTCCGCCGGTGAGCTCGATGACCTCGAGCGCTCGTACGATCCGGCGGCCGTTGGTCGGCAGGATGACCTCGGCCGCCTCGGGATCACGAGTCGCGAGCCGGGCATGCAGCGCGGCCGGGCCGTCCCGTTCGAGCTCGGACTCGAGTCGCTCCCTGACCTCCGGATCCGTGCCGGGGAACTCGAACCGGTCGAGCACGCCCCGGACGTACAACGCCGACCCGCCGACGAGGACCGGCGTCACCGAACGCCCCAGGCAGTCGTCGATCGCGTCGCGCGCCCAGGCCTGGAACTCCGCCACGGTCGCGGGCTCGATCACGTCCAATCGATCCAGCAGATGGTGTGTAATGCCGGCCCGCTCGGGCACAGACAGCTTGGCGGTCCCGATGTCCATGCCCCGATAGATCTGCATCGAATCGACACTGATGACCTCGCCCGTCAGGGAGGCAGCGAGCGTGACGGCGAGGTCGGACTTGCCCGCCGCGGTCGGACCCACGACAGCGACGAGTGTACGACTCGCTGTAGTTTGTCCGAATCCGGCATCGGCACACATCACGGAGGTCACGATGTCACTACTCGACAAGGTCAGGGGCTCGAGGTCCAAGGCCAAGCAGCAGGCCGAACAGGTCGTCGAACAGCACGGCGACAAGATCGCCACCGGGCTCGAGAAGACCGGCGAGGCGGTCAGCAAGGTCACCGGCGGCCGCTTCGACGACAAGATCGACAAGGGCGTCACCAAGGCAAAGGAGCGGCTGGACCAGTCCGGCGGCAGCGACACCGACAAGAACAAGGGCGCGGGTCCCACGCCTTAGCCGACTGATCCGCCACAATGCTCGGCCGTGGCCCAAGGATCTGTAGACCACTGGCAGAAGAGTCTCGACGAAGACGGCAGCGTCGTCATCCGATCAAGCCGACAGAACTCGACGCTGGCCCTGGCCGGCTGCGTCGCGCTCGTGTTACTCGCGTTCGTACTCGCACTCACGGGCTCGCTCGTGGGCATCGTGGCCGGCCTGGTGATCGTCGTCGGCGTGGCCTTATGGGCGCCACGCATCACCCGGACGGTCTTCTCCGGGCAACCCCACCTGGTGGTCACGCCCGAGGAGGTCAGCTACGGCCGCCAGTCGGTCCGGTGGTCCGAGGTGACCGAGATCGTGCGGCACAGCATGACGATCCGGGGCAACATCCAGACCTACGTCTGGCTTATCCACGGCCGCGACCGGCTGCGACTCCCCCAGACGTTGCAGGCCGACATGACCGAGCTGGAGCTGTGGCTTCGCTCCGTACAGTCCCGGCGCGGACGCGCCTCGGCCTGACATGACGTCGTACCCGGAGCAGGCACCGCGACATCAGCTCGTTCCGGCGGCGTACGTCGTGTTCAGTCGCTCCGGCGAGAGCGGCGGGCGGGAGATTCTGCTGCAGCGGCGGTCCGGCACGGGGTACATGGACGGCTACTGGGCCCTGGTCGCCGGGCATGTCGAGCCGGGTGAGTCGTGCCTCGCGGCCGCGATCCGGGAGGCGCTTGAGGAGGTCGGCCTGACCGTGAGGGCGGATGCGCTGCAACCGCTGTGCACCCTGCACCGCACCGACGGCTCCGACCGGCCGATCGAGCAGCGGGCCGACTTCTTCTTCCTCGCAGAGCAGTGGACCGGCGAGCCCACTCGACGCGAGCCCGACAAGTCGTCGGCGTTGGACTGGTTCGCGCTCTCGGCGTTGCCGGACCCGGTCGTGCCACACGAGCTGCTCGTACTGCGGCACCTCGCGACCGGCACGGTTCCGGCGGTGCTGACGTATGGGTTCGGCTGACGGTCAGGTCTGCGGCTCGGCGGCGGCCGGGTAGGTCGTGCGCCACCACGTGCTCCACGCATCGCGTACCGCCGCGAACCGCTCGTCGTCGAGGTCGTACGTCGTCAGGATCGCCATCGCACCGCCGTCCGGCCGACTTGCGAGCGGCGGACGCGCTCCCATGACGAGCAGCCCGGGGCCGAGCCCGTCGACCGTGATGCCGACCTGACGCTCCCCCGCGAACCACCCCTCGCCGATCACCGCCGTCGGGGCCGACGGCAGCTCGACCCGGTCGCCGGGCTTCAGCTCTCCGACGCCGAGCACGTCCTGCGGACGCGGCCCCGACTCGTCCGTCGCGAGGAACACGGTGCGACGGGGCCGGCCCGGCTGCCGCTCGACCGCGAAGCGCAGCTGCTGCACGAACGTCAGCCAGCCCTCGGTGATGTCGTCGTAGTAGGCGTCCCACTCCGGATCGCTGCCCAGCGGCGCTCGCGTGATCCGTACCGTCGTGGCGCCACCGTCCTCGGTCAGCGTGAAACGGTCGCCGTTGTCGAGGTCGAGCGTGTACGGCTGGTCCGACTCGGTCGCGTGCTCG
>DATFRX010000162.1:0-15712 GCA_035262905.1 Nocardioidaceae bacterium | reverse complement strand
CAGCGGGCGCTCGACGGTGTACTTCGCGGCCTTGTAGCGCACCACCCGCATTGCCGACTCCACCGAGGGATCGCCGGCCGCCTCGGCCACCACGTCGAGGAACTGGCCCGCGACGACCTCGGACTTGCAGGCGTCGAAATGGCTGCCCGCATCGGTCGACGTCCGGAGGGGAGCAAAGGTCTCGTCGGCCCACGACAGCATCAGATCGCCCAGCAGGATGGCCGCGCCGACCCCGTAGTGCCCGGCGTCACCGCGCCAGCCCCGCACCCGATGCTGGGTCGTGAAGGCTCGGTGCGCCGACGGCCGGCCGCGCCGGGTGTCCGACTCGTCGATCACGTCGTCGTGCGCCAGGGCGCTCGCCTGCAGCCATTCGAGTGCCGCGCCCGCGATGATCGGCCGGTCGTCCTCGGTCGAGCCGCCGGCTGCCCGCCAGGCCCAGTAGCAGTAGGCCGCTCGCAGCCGCTTGCCCCCACTGACAGCCGCGTGAGCCGCGTCGAGCAGGGCGGCTGCCTCCGGTCCCGCGTCGGCGAGCCGGTCACGCTGAGTTGCGACGAAGGCGTCGAGCTGCGCCTGGACCCGGGTGATCAGGTCCTCGTCGCGAGGCGGTGCTCCCATGGCGCCATGATTCAGCACCGTCTCACCATGGCGTCCGTCGGCCCGGCACCGAGGCGGCTCGCCTAGGCTGAACGACATGACTCGAGGGCCCGTGTCGACGACGTCGTCGAGCCAGTCGCTGCTCGAGGCCCTCGGCGGATCGCGACCGGCGTGCTCGTTCGAGTTCTTCCCACCGAAGGACGACGACGCCGAGCGCAGGCTGTGGACCGCGATCCGCGAGCTCGAACCGTTGCACCCGGCCTTCGTGTCCGTGACGTACGGCGCGGGCGGCTCGACCCGGGATCGGACCATCCGCGTGACCGAGCGGATCGCGACCGAGACGATCCTGCGTCCGGTCGGCCATCTGACCTGCGTCGGCCACTCCGTCGCCGAGTTGCGCACCATCATCGGCCAGTACGCCGACGCCGGGATCCACAATCTGCTGGCCCTCCGGGGCGACCCACCGGGCGGGCCGTCCGAACCGTGGCAGGCGCATCCCGAGGGCATCGATCATGCGGTGGACCTGGTCGAGCTGATCTGTTCGCTCGGAGACTTCTGCGTCGGCGTCGCGGCCTTCCCGGAGGGGCATCCCGAGGCGGCCGACCTCGACGCCGACGCTCGATTCCTCGCCGCCAAGGCACGGGCCGGAGCCGCGTTCGCCGTGACGCAGTTCTTCTTCCGGGCCGACGACTACTTCGCGCTGGTCGACCGGGCGGCTCGCCTCGGCTGCGACATTCCGGTGGTTCCGGGCATTATGCCGATCACGAACCTCCGGCAGGTCACCCGGATGGCCGAACTGTCCGGCTCCGAGGTGCCGAAGGAGATCGTGGACCGGCTCGAGCGGCTCGGCGACGACCCGAAGGCGGTCCGGGCCGAGGGGATCGAGATCGCCACCCGGCTGTGCGACCGGCTGCTCGAGGGCGGCGCCCCGTCGCTGCACTTCTACACGCTCAATCGCTCCACCGCGACCCGTCAGATCCACGCCAATCTTGGTGCCCTGACCGTCTGACCGACACGCGTTCTCAACAATTTGTGCGATTGACGTATCACGGACCTCTCCCATGTCATCCTGAATTATGTGAGCACACGCCAGCGTGTGACCCGCGCGGCGCTCATTTGCGTCGCGGTCGTGGGGGGCACGCTCTGTGTGGCGGCGGCTGTAGCTCTCTCGGTCGACGCCTTGCCCCTCCCTGAGTCGGTGCTTCTGGTGATCCTGTGGGTCAGCGGGCCGGTCGGCTTCGGAGCCTCGATCCTGGCCTGCCGCGTCGAGGGCGACTCGACCGAGGATCCGCACTATTTCGGCACGATCGTCCAGGGTCTGCGCGACGAGTGGCATCACCACGACGCCGCCTAGCGCCGAGGTGCCTGCCCGACCTCCGTCGCCACCTGGGCCGCAGCGAGCCCGGCCGCGACCAGACCCGGACCCGGATGTACGTCCGGTCCGAGCCGGAACAGTCCCGAGACCTCCGTACGCGGTCGATCCCGTCGTAGGCCGGTCCGCCAGCCCGCCCACGCGACGCCGGCCGGAGACGCCCCGCGAGCGCCGACGATCTCCGACGGTGAGAGGTCGAGCCGGCTGACGACCAGGTGGCGAACGTCGATGCCGCGTCGCGCCAGGCTGACCAGGACGTCCTCGGAGTCGAGCTGGTGCTCGATCGACCAGGCATGCTGCCCCTCTGGTGCGATGCCGCCGGTACGGATCACCGCGAGCGGACTCCCGTGGACGAAGGTCTCGGCCGGTAGCGGGGGGACATCGCCCCGAAGGCCGAGGTAGGTCCGGCCGGCAGGAATCGCCGGAGTCAGCCCGCGGTCGGGTCCGAGCGCCGCTGGTCGCTGGGGCGCCGCCCAGACCACGACATCGGCCGCCATCGTGGATCCGTCCGCGAGCACGATTCCGCCGGCCGCGCCGCCGTCGATCGCGACGTCGTCGACGGCCGACCCGGTCCGGACGTCGACACCGCGCTCGCCCAGCCGCTGCTCCAGCGCGGCGACCAGCGCTCCCACCCCACCGACCACCCGCCACCGGCCGAAGCCACGCTCGACGTAATCCACGACGCCCATGAAGGCAGGCAACGCGTGTGGATCCTGGCCCGCCAGCCGGTGCCGGTCGAGCAGCATGGCCGACAGCCGCTGGTCGCGCACCGACCGGGCGTGGCGGGAGAAGTGCCGGCGCAGCGACCGTCTCGGTTGCAGCGCCTTCCACTCGCCGGCCGGAATCGACTCGCGTCCCTCGAACGGCGACTCGAGCGTGCGCCGGCGCAGGATGTCCCAGACCGGGCCGAGCCGGTCGAGATAGCCGGCCCAGATGTCGGCCGCATGTCCACCGAACCCGGCGGTCACCGCGTCGACCTGGTCGCTCCGGGTGCCCATCGGCAGGTCGAGCTCGAAGCCGCCCGGGAAGACGTGCCGGCGGCCGGGGGAGAGCGGCTGCAGCTCGACGACGCGTTCGAGCGGCCGTCCCGACTTGCGGAACAGATCGCGTGCAACGGCCGGTAGCGTCAAGGTGGTCGGCCCGGCGTCCCAGGTGAAGCCGTCCTGCTGGATCGGCCGCAGGCTGCCGCCCAGGTCAGCGGCCCGCTCGTACAGGGTGACCTGGTGCCCGAGCTTGGCCAGTCGAGCCGCTGCCGCCATGCCGCCGAAGCTGCCACCGACCACCGCGACCCGTGCCACGGGCGGCAGGCTATCGAGGCCGCGACCGAGCCGTCGACGCAGTTCAGCCGGGAAGCCAGGGTCGGGCGAGGTATCAATTCGGGCGCCTGAGGACTCATAGGTCAACGAGACGCTGTTTCGCGTCGAGCGCTGGCGTCGTCCGGGCCTGGACGGGGGAGGTCCGGACGACGACGCGCATCTTCGGACGTTTGGGACTACGATCCCGTCTTGGCCGGGTATGACACCCGTAACCAGCCCGGCTGAACAAACGAACCGAGGGAGCGACTCATGCACCAATCCTGGCTTCGTTTATCCGTACTGATCGGTGGTGCCGGTCTGATCGGCTCCATGGCCGCCGGCCTACCCGGATCGGCCGCCTCCGACACCGAGGTGATGTCGCACGTGGACTGTGGAGCGGTCCGCGACGCGGCGGGTGGGAGGCAGGGCGACTTCGCCCAATCGGCCAGAGCCGCCCGCGTCCCCACGTCGGTCCTGCTGGCGGTCTCCTATCTCGAATCCCGGTGGGACGACCACGGCGGATCTCCGAGTACATCCGGTGGCTACGGCCCGATGCACCTGACCGACGTACGCGCCGACCAGGCCGACGGACGAGGTGACGGCGTCGACCGACTGCCGCTGGCCTCACTCCAGACCGCCAAGCTGGCCGGCGATCTCACTGGCTACTCGGTCGATCGGCTGCGTACGAACCCAGCCGCCAACATCTGCGGTGGCGCCGCCCTGCTGGCGTACTTCCAGGACCGCGCCGGCGGCCCGCTCGGCACGTCGAGCGATCCGGCGCAGTGGTCCGACGCCGTCGCCGCCTACTCCGGCTCGGACGACTCGGTGACGGCCGGCCGCTTCGTCCGTCAGGTCTACTCGGTCCTGCGCTCCGGTGAGGCGCGTACGACCATCGACGGTCAGCGGGTCCGCCTCGCGGCGCATCCCGGCGTGGCTCCGGCGACCACCCCGGCCAGGGCCAGCGCTGCCAGCGACGCCAACGTCGACTGTCCGGCCTCGCTGGGCTGTGAGTGGCTGCCGGCACCGTACGAGTGGTACGGCCAGCCCAACCCGGGCGCCTACGGCAACCACGACCTGGCCGATCGGCCCAACAACCTGTCGATCGACTACATCGTCATCCACGACACCGAGGGCAGCTGGCAGACCACGCTCGACCTGGTGCAGGACCCGACGTACGTGTCGTGGCAGTACACCGTGCGGTCCAGCGACGGCCACATCTGGCAGCACGTCGAGCCGAAGGACGTCGCCTGGCAGGCCGGCAACTGGTACATCAACACCCACTCGATCGGGATCGAGCACGAGGGCTTCGCGGCCCAGGGCGCGTCCTGGTACACCGAGTCGATGTACCGCAACTCGGCCGCACTCGTCCGGCATCTGACCGCCGAGTACGGAATCCCGCGCGACCGGGCCCACATCCTCGGGCACGATCAGGTCCCGGGCATCACGCCGGGCAATGTCGCCGGCATGCACTGGGACCCGGGCCCCTATTGGGACTGGGAGCACTACATGCGGCTGCTCAAGTCCCCGATCGAGGGCAAGCCCGGGCACATCCGCGTCGGCGACACCGTGACGGTCCGGCCGGGCTTCAACGGCAATCGGCAGACCGTGACCGGCTGTGACTCCGCCGGGGAGCCGTGTGCGCCGCAGGGCACCAACTTCGTCTACCTGCACAGCCAGCCGTCGGCGTCGTCGCCGCTGGTCGGTGACGCGGGACTGCATCCGGACGGTGGACCGGGCAGCACCGAGGTCTGGGACATCAGCGCTCGCGCCGCCGCCGGGCACGAGTTCGAGGTCGCCCAGCGCAGCGGTTCGTGGCTGGGCGTCTGGTACCTCGGCAAGATCGCCTGGCTGAACAACCCGGCTGACCATCCGACGGTCGTCAAGACGCCGGGTCAGGTCACCGACGCGGTGGCGAACGCCGCTGAGGTGCCCGTCTACGGCCGGGCCTACCCGGAGCAGTCGGCCTACCCGCCGGAGATCCCGTACCAGCCGATCGCGCCGCTGCAGTACACGATGAAGGCCGGTCAGAAGTACGTCGTCGCCGATCAGGCGGTGCCGACCGACTACTACCGGGCGACCACCTTCAACGGCGGGCCGCCGAGCGACCACGTCGTCGTGAGCGGGCAGGACAGGTACTACCAGATCTGGTTCGGCCACCGGCAGTTCTTCGTCCGGGCGGCCGACGTCGACCTGGTCGACAGCTGACCGCAGCCGGGTGTGGGTCGGTCGGCGTCGAGCCGCGAGTCAGGCGGCCTCGACGTCGACCGGCTCACCACCGGTGAGCTTGACCAGCTCGTCGTAGGACGTCGCGAACACCGCATGTGAGTGTCCGGCCGCGGCCCAGACGACGTCGTGGTCGGTGAGCTGCCGGTCGACGAGGGTCCGCAACGGCTTCGGGTGGCCGACCGGCGCGACCCCGCCGATCGCCTGGCCGGTGTGCGTGCGTACGAAGTCCGGGCTCGCCTTGCGCAGCGTCGACAGCCCGTACTCGCGCTCGACGTAGGCGGTGTCGACCCGGTGCGAGCCGGAGGTCAGGATCAGCACCGGCTCGCCGTCGGCGTCGAAGATCAGGCTGTTGGCGATCGCACCCACCTGGCAGCCGAGCGCCTCGGCCGCCGCAGCTGCGGTACGGACGCCGTCCGGCAGGATGCGCAGCTCGCCGGTCGCGCCGGCCGCCTCCAGGACGGCGACGACCGATCTGATCTGGGGATGTTGAAGGTCAGGGGTCATGTCGGTGTCTCGTCTCAGATGTCGTCGGGCCAGTCGCCGGTCTGACCGTCGATCCGCTCCCGGATCAGGTCGGCGTGGCCGTTGTGCCGCGCGTACTCCTCGATCATGTGGACGTAGATCCAGCGCAGGCTGATCTGATTGCCGCGGCGGCTGGTGCCCATCGCGTCCAGGTCGTAGCCGGCGCTGACCGCACGGCAGCGGGCGACCTCGGCGCGGTAGATCGCGAAGTCCTCCTCGACCCGAGCGGCGTCGACGTCGTCGAAGTCGGTGTCGTCGGAGTTGGTGTAGTCGTAGATCAGCGGCGCGTCGTCCTCGCCGGCCAGCACCCGCCGGAACCAGCTCCGCTCGACCTCGGCCATGTGACGGACCAGGCCGATCAGGCTCATCGAGGACGGCTCGACCGTGCGGCGTACGAGATCCTCGGCCGACACGCCCTGGCACTTCCACAGCAGGATGTCGCGATGGAGGTCGAGCCAGGCGTCGAGCATCGGACGCTCGTCGGCGACGACGGGAGGATTGCCGGACTGGAACAGGGGCGTGGGTTCGGTCACGAGGGGTCAAACTACCCGGTCGCGGTGACAGCGCGCTGCCAGTTTTCCGGTCCGCGCGGTACGCCCGAACGGCCACTCGAGACGTTGTCGAAAAAAGTTCGAAGAAAATCTCAGCGGGGTTGTAACACGCCCTAGGGGTCGAACGATGTGGTCAGTGTGCCGGTGCTGTCCGGGCCCCCGAGCGGACAGCACCGGCACCGTTATGTCTGGGGGGTTCTGGGTCACATCGACATTGTGACCGCCCGTCGGCTGCATTCGGTCCGCCCCGGCCGCTAACCTGCCGTCATGGGAGCTTCTCCTTCCCCCTTCGGGCGCACCCTGACCGCGATGGTCACGCCGTTCACCTCGGACGGCGCTCTCGACGTCGACGCCGCCGCCCGGGTCGCGACGCACCTGGTCGACAACGGCAACGACGGTCTGGTGGTGAGCGGTACGACGGGTGAGAGCCCGACCACCACCGACGAGGAGATGGGCCGACTGCTCGCCGCCGTCGTCGATGCCGTCGGCGACCGGGCCCACGTGGTCGCGGGCGTCGGCACCAACGACACGGCGCATTCGGTGCATTTGGCCCAGCAGGCCGCCAAGCACGGGGCCGCCGGGATGCTCATCGTCACGCCCTACTACTCAATGCCTCCGCAGGCCGGCATCGTCGCGCACATGACCGAGGTCGCCGACGCGGGCGACCTGCCGACGATGGTCTACGACATTCCGGGCCGAAGCGGTGTGAAGCTGAGCCACGACACCCTGATCCGGCTCGCCGAGCATCCCCGTGTCGTCGCGGTCAAGGAGGCCAGCGGCGACCTGACGGCGGGATCGTGGGTGCTGCGGGAGACCGATCTCGCGTTCTACTCCGGCGACGACGCGCTCAACCTGGCCTGGCTCGCCCACGGCGCGGTCGGTGTCGTCTCGGTCGTCGCCCATGCCGCGCCCCGGCTCACCGCCGACCTCGTAGCGGCCATGGCCCGCGACGACGTCGTCGAGGCCCGCCGGATCCATGTCGACCTGCTGCCGGTCGTACGAGCGATCATGACCGGGACCCAGAAGGGGGCTATCCGAGCCAAGGCCGCGCTCGAACTGCAGGGCGTGCTCACCAACCGCAACGTGCGCCGGCCGCTGATCGAGCTCGCCGACGACGACCTCGCGGTGCTGCGCGCCGACCTGATCGGCGCCGGCCTTCTCTGACCCCCCAAAACGGAGTCGCATGAGTCATCCACATCTTGAGCTCGGACCTGCACCTGATCTCCCCGCCCGCGGGCTCCGGGTGATTCCTCTCGGCGGTCTCGGCGAGATCGGCCGCAACATGACGGTCATCGAGTACGACGGCAAGCTGCTGATCGTCGACTGCGGTGTCCTGTTCCCCGAGGATCACCATCCCGGTGTCGACCTGATCCTGCCGGACTTCGAGCCGATCCGGGATCGCTGGGACGACGTCGTCGGCATCGTCCTCACCCACGGGCACGAGGACCACATCGGCGGCGTGCCGTACCTCCTGCGCGAGCGTGGCGACATCCCGCTGGTCGGCTCGAAGCTCACCCTGGCGCTGCTCGACGCCAAGCTGCGTGAGCACCGGCTGCAGGAGACCGCGAAGTACGTTGTCGCCGAGGGCGACACTCAGGAGCTCGGCCCGTTCGCCTGCGAGTTCGTCGCGGTCAACCACTCGATCCCGGACGCGCTCGCCGTCGCCATCCGTACTCCGGCCGGACTGCTCCTGCACACCGGCGACTTCAAGATGGATCAGCTGCCGCTCGACGGGCGGATCACCGACCTGCGGTCGTTCGCGCGCTTGGGGAGTGAGGGTGTCGATCTGATGCTGGTCGACTCCACGAACGCCGAGGTCCCCGGGTTCACCATCCCCGAGCGCGACATCACGCCGGTGCTCGACCGGGTGTTCGCCTCCAGCGAGCAGCGGATCATCGTCGCCTGTTTCGCCTCGCACATCCACCGGGTGCAGCAGATCATGGACGCCGCGGCCCAGCATGGCCGCAAGGTCGCCTACATCGGCCGCTCGATGGTCCGCAACATGAACATCGCCCGCGACCTGGGCTACCTCAAGGTCCCGGGCAAACTGCTGGTCGACGTGAAGGAGACTGCTGACCTGCCGCCCGAGAAGGTCGTGCTGATCTCGACCGGGTCGCAGGGCGAGCCGATGTCGGCCCTGTCCCGGATCGCCGCCCGTGATCACCCCGTCGTACGGCTCGAGCCCGGCGACACGGTCGTGCTGGCGTCGTCGCTGATCCCCGGCAACGAGAACGCCGTCTTCCGGGTGGTCAACGGCCTGGTGCGATGGGGCGCTCGGGTCATCCACAAGGGCAACGCGCTGGTCCACGTCTCGGGTCACGCCGCCGCCGGTGAGCTGCTTTACGCGTACAACATCGTCAAGCCGCGCAACGTGCTGCCGGTCCACGGCGAGGTGCGCCATCTGCATGCCAACGCCGACCTGGCCCGCCTGACCGGTGTGCCGAGCAAGCAGGTCGTGGTCGCCGAGGACGGTGTGGTCGTCGACCTGGTCGACGGCGTCGCACGGATCACCGGCAAGGTCGAGTGCGGCTACGTCTTCGTCGACGGCTCGTCGGTCGGCGACATCACCGAGACCGAGCTCAAGGACCGCCGGATCCTCGGCGACGAGGGATTCATCTCGGTGATCGTCGTCGTCGACTCGGTGACCGGCAAGATCGCCAGCGGCCCCGAGATCCACGCCCGCGGCTTCGCCGAGGACGAGACCGTCTTCGACGAGGTGCGACCGCAGTTGGAGGAGGCGCTCGACGTCGCGGTACGCGATGGCGTCGACGACACGTACGAGCTGCAGCGGATCATCCGGCGCACGATCGGCCGCTGGGTCTCCAACCGGCTCCGCCGCCGCCCGATGATCATCCCCGTGGTCATCGAGGCCTGACCCGGCCCAGCGGTGGCGCCGCTCAGCGGGCGTGCACCGCGCCGCCGTTGACGTGCAGGATCGAGCCGGTCGTCCAGTCGGCGCCGGGGGAGGCGAGGTAGGCCACCGCCTCGGCGACCTCATCCGGAGTGCCGGGCCGGCCCATCGGAATCAGCGCCGTCCGCGACGCGATCAGCTCGTCGCTGCGCCGGCTGTCCCAGAACTCGGTGTCGGGCACGAAGCCCGGAGCGATGGCATTGACCGTGATCCCGTCGCCCGCCAGCGCCGTCGACATGCCGTAGACCCAGGAGTTGATCGCCGCCTTCGCCGCGCCGTACGACCCGGCGCCGCGGAAGGCCGCGACCGAGCTCAGCGCCACGATCCGGCCGCCTGGGCGGGTCAGCTTCGGCAGCAGCGCCTCGGTGACCAGGACGGTCGTGATCACGTTGTTGTCGAAGTCGCGCCGCCAGCCCTTGGCCAGGTCCTCGAGGGTGTCGGCCGACCCGAGCGAGACGCCGCCGGCGTTGTTGACCAGCACGTCGATCGCCGGACCGGGCTCGAGTCGCTCGGCCAGTCCGGCCACGGCCGCCGGATCCTCGAGGTCGCAGGGCTCGGCGAAGACCCTGCTGTCACCGATTTCATTGTTGAGCTCCGCGGCCGTGTCGCTCAGCACGTCGAGCCGCCGCCCGACGATGACGACCTGGTAGCCGTCCGATGCCAGCCGCCGAGCACACGCCCGGCCGATCCCCGTGCCGCCCCCGGTCACGATTGCCCGCATCACGAGTCGCCTTCTCCTGTCGTCGTCTCGTACCGGTCACTCACGGCGCCACCCTAGACACGGCTGTCCAACCAGGCAGCGGCGAAACGGGGCGAGAGATCGGCGTGTGACGCGTGAGACTGGTGTGAAATCGACATAGCCTGGCGATCATGGCGACCCGTACGTCTTCCCCACCGAGGTCGCGCGGCTCGAGCAAGTCCAAAGGCAAGAGCTCACGATCCCGGTCGTCCGGTAGCCAGACTCGACGGACCTCGTCGAAGAAACGGAGCAGTACGTCCTCGCGCAAGGGGTCGTCCAGCTCCCGGCCGGTCCGGAGCGGGCCTGGCCTGCTCGTGCGTGCCCTGGGGGGCTTCTTCCGCGCGATCGCGGCGATCTGGCTCGGCTTCGCGCATGCCATCGGGGCGCTGGTCCGCAGCGTCGGCGGAGTGGCCCGCGAGCTGGATCCGGAGCACCGCCGCGACGGGGTCGGCCTCGCCTTCGTAGGACTGGCGCTGATCGTTGCCGCCTCGATCTGGTGGGAGATGCCGGGTGCGGTGGCCGACACGGTCCGTTCGATCGTCGCCGGCTCGATGGGGGTCGTCGGATGGGCGGTCCCGCCGGCCCTGCTGATCATCGCCTGGCGTACGCTCCGCCGCCCCGAACACAACGGTCCCGCCGGACGCCAGATCGTCGGATGGACGGCGCTGACGCTCGGTGTGATGGGGCTGGTCCACATCGCCCACGGCCTGCCGCGGCCGGCCGGCGGCAGCGAGGAGATGCGCGACGCCGGGGGAGCGGTCGGCTACTTCACGTCGGCGCTGCTGGTCGACCTGTTCCGGACCTATGTGGTCGTGATCCCGCTGCTGGTGCTGCTGACCCTGTTCGGCCTGCTCGTGACCACCGGGACGCCGGTCTACGCGATCCCCGGTCGGCTAGCCACGCTGCGTGACCGGCTGCTCCGCAAGCCCGACGAGCCGGCCGACAAGGAGTCGGCTCGCTCCGGCCGCAAGGGCCGTCGGCCGTCCAAGTCGCGCGAGGACGACTCGGAGCCGCGCAAGAAGCCGTACGACTCGCCGCTGGTCGCGGGTGAGGCCGACTCCGACGAGGCCGACACCGCTGCGGATGCGGCCGAAGCCGACAGTCCGCTGACGACGGAGGCCGAGGAGACCACCGCCCCGCCGACCACACCGCTGCCGGCCCGGGCCGAGCAGCTGGCGCTGTCCGGCGACATCGTCTACTCGCTGCCGGACTCCGGGACGCTCAAGAGCGGCAGCCCCCACAAGGCCCGGTCCAAGGCTTCCGACGCCGTCGTCGAGCGGCTCACCGAGGTGCTCGAGCAGTTCGACATCGACGCCCAGGTGACCGGCTACCTGCGGGGTCCGACGGTGACCCGCTACGAGGTCGAGCTCGGCCCGGCGGTCAAGGTCGAGAAGGTCACCGCGCTCAGCAAGAACATCGCCTACGCGGTGGCCAGCGCCGACGTCCGGATCCTGTCGCCGATCCCGGGCAAGTCCGCCATCGGCATCGAGATCCCCAACTCCGACAAGGAGATGGTCTCGCTCGGCGACACGCTGCGCTCGCCGCTGGCCCGGCGCGACCACCACCCGATGGTCGTGGGGCTCGGCAAGGACGTCGAGGGCGGATTCGTCGTCGCGAACCTGGCCAAGATGCCGCACCTGCTCGTGTCCGGCGCGACCGGCTCCGGCAAGTCGAGCTTCATCAACTCGATGATCGGCTCGATCCTGATGCGGTCGACGCCGGACGACGTACGCATGATCCTGATCGACCCGAAGCGCGTCGAGCTCACGGCGTACGACGGCATCCCGCACCTGATCACGCCGATCATCACCAGTCCCAAGAAGGCGGCCGAGGCACTGGGCTGGGTCGTACGCGAAATGGACCTGCGCTACGACGACCTGGCGCAGTACGGCTTCCGCCACCTCGACGACTTCAACAAGGCGGTCCGCTCCGGCAAGGTCCACGCGCCGCCGGGCACCGAGCGGCAGCCCACGGCCTACCCGTACCTGCTGGTCGTCGTCGACGAGCTCGCGGACCTGATGATGGTGGCGCCGCGTGACGTCGAGGACGCGATCGTCCGGATAACCCAGCTCGCCCGCGCGGCCGGCATCCACCTGGTGCTCGCGACCCAGCGGCCGAGCGTCGACGTGGTGACCGGGCTGATCAAGGCGAACGTGCCGAGCCGACTGGCCTTCGCGACCAGCTCGCTCGCCGACAGCCGGGTCATCCTCGACCAGCCGGGCGCCGAGAAGCTGGTCGGCCAGGGCGACGGCCTGTTCCTGCCGATGGGCGCCAGCAAGCCGATGCGGATGCAGGGCGCCTGGATCACCGAGCCGGAGATCCACGCCATCGTCAAGCACTGCAAGGAGCAGCTGCAGCCGACCTATCGCGAGGACGTCACCGCGCCCAAGGAGTCGAAGCGGGAGCTGGACGACGACATCGGCGACGACCTCGACCTGGTGCTGCAGGCGGTCGAGCTCGTCGTCTCCACACAGTTCGGCTCGACGTCGATGCTGCAACGCAAACTGCGCGTGGGCTTCGCCAAGGCGGGCCGGCTGATGGACATCCTCGAGTCGCGCGGGGTGGTGGGGCCGAGCGAGGGATCGAAGGCCCGCGACGTCCTGATCAAGCCGGACGACCTCGACGAGGTCCTTGCCACGCTGCAAAGTGGTGCATCATGAGGGAGGAGGCGCCATGACGAAGACGCTGCGGTCACCCCTTGACCTCAGCCCGTTGAGCCGCAAGCCGGATTCGGCGCCGTCATTCGAGGTACGGGGGCGTCCCGGCATCCACATCGTCGTCAGTGCCGTCGCGGGAGTCACGGCGCTGGCGTACCTGTGGCGTGCCGTCGACGGGGGCTCAGTCATCTTGTGGGCGATGGTCGCGCTGCTCGTCGGCATCGCGATGCTCCATCTGCTCGGCCGTCGCGAGGCCTCGCTGCCGCGACTGGTCGCCGACGACCACGGGGTACGAGTGCGGCGCCGCAAGCAATGGGTCGGTCTGCCGTGGGATGACATCGACCGGGTCGAGGTGGCCTCGATGCACGGTCCGCTCGGGTCGACCGTGGTCCGGCTGGTGCCGGAGGACGACGATCCGATCGTCGTCGGCTGCGGCACGTCGACGCGTACGTCGGCGGACGACATCGTCGTGGCTTTGCGCGACCTGGCCGGCCCCCGGACCCCGGTGGTGCGCGGCGTGGCGCCGTCGGAGGAGACGCTGCCCAGCGACGAGGTCGAGGACGAGGCGGCAGAGCTCGATGAGCCCGATGATGAGGCCGACGAGCCGGTTGAGCGCGAATCGGCCGACGTACCGGACCTGCCTGACCCGCCGGTGGTGGCGGCCGAGGACACCGGATCACGGCGGGCCGTACGCGCCGAGGTGACGCGATCCGAGCCCGGCATGGTCGGCAAGGTCCCTGAGTCGGAGACGGCCCAGCGGCTCCCGGTCGAGGACGACCGCGACGACGACACCGCCGACATCGAGCCGATCACCGACGAGATCGCCGAGGAGCCGGCGGGTGGACGGGCGCCGGTGATCCAGGCCGACGTCGGCACGTCGATCGGCCCGCTGCTGTCGGCGGCGCGATTCCGGGCCCGGCTCAGCGTGGACGAGCTGGGGGAGCGGACCCGGATCCGGCCCCACGTCATCGAGTCGATCGAGAACGACGACTTCGGTCCGTGCGGCGGCGACTTCTACGCCCGTGGCCATCTGCGCTCGTTGTGCCGGGTGCTCGGCGTCGATCCGAAGCCGATCCTGACCACGTTCGACCGCAGTTACGCGCATGCGCCGATCGAGGCCCGTGAGGTGTTCGAGGCCGAGCTCGCGACCGGCCCGCGACCCACGTTCCGGTCGATCGGCCGTGGCGCCAACTGGCTCGCCCTGGTGATCGCCGTCCTGCTGCTCGCGATCGTCTGGGCGGTCGTCAAGGTCGTGGCCGGCGAGACCGATCCGGACCCGGCCGCCCAGCAGGAGCAGCAGTCGACGGTGTCCGACGCGCCGGGGGCCAGGTCCAACGACGAGTCGCTCTCCTCACTCGGATCGCCGACGATGAACGAGCTGACCCTGCGTGGCGTCGGCAACGGCACCCGGGTCGAGGTCAAGAACGGTGATCACGATCCGGTCTGGAAGGGCCGGCTGCGACCCGGTGAGAAGCAGGAGCTGACCGTCGCCGGACCGGCCACCGTGATCGCCAAGGACGGCGGCGACGTGCGGATTCGCCTCAACGGCCACTCCAAGGGCCGCGTCGGCCAGGCCGGCGAACCGAGCCGGGTCACCGTCGGTCGCCGCTGAGTTGTCAGGCGCCACTGGGGCCCTGGCCCTCCTGCCGGCTGACAACTTTCGGCGGCGCGGCGCATAGACTGACTCGGATTCCTATGAGCGAGCTCCGGTCCAGATCCTCGTCGACGAGCGTCGCGCTGGTCACTCTCGGCTGCGCGCGCAACGACGTCGACTCCGAAGAGCTGGCCGCCCGCCTCGAGAACGAGGGATTCACCCTGGTGGCCGAGCCCGGCGACGCCGAAGCCGTCCTGGTCAACACCTGCGGTTTCGTCGACCAGGCCAAGAAGGACTCCATCGACACGGTGCTCGCAGCCACCGATCTCAAGGACAGCGGCCAGACCAAGGCCGTCGTGGCGGTCGGCTGCCTCGCTGAGCGCTATGGAGCCGAGCTGGCCGAGGCGATGCCGGAAGCCGATGCGGTGTTCGGCTTCGACGACTACCCCGACATCGCCGGCCGGCTGCGCTCGGTGCTGGCCGGCACGCCACACGTACCTCACGTGCCGTCCGATCGGCGCAAGCTCCTGCCGGTGACCCCGGTCGAGCGGTCGGCCGACGGCGTCGTCGTACCTGGTCACGCCGTGGCCGAGCCCGACCTCCCGGAAGGCATCGCGCCCGCCAGCGGCCCGCGAGTGGTCCGTCGCCGGCTCGACTCGGGCCCGATGGCGCCGCTCAAGATCGCCTCCGGCTGCGATCGCCGGTGCAGCTTCTGTGCCATCCCGTCGTTCCGGGGCGCGTTCGTGTCGCGCCGGCCGACCGACTTGCTCGCCGACGCGCGCTGGCTGGCCACCCAGGGCGTTCGAGAGCTGTTCTGCGTGAGCGAGAACTCCACGTCCTACGGCAAGGACCTGGGCGATCCACGGCTGCTGGAGGCCGTGCTGCCGGAGCTGGCCGCCGTCGACGGCATCGACCGGGTCCGGGTGTCCTATCTGCAGCCGGCCGAGCTCCGTCCGGGCCTGATCGACACGATCGCCAACACTGACGGCGTGGCACCGTACTTCGACCTGTCCTTCCAGCACGCGGCCGGACCGCTGCTGCGCCGGATGCGCCGGTTCGGCGACGCCGAGCAGTTCCTCCAGCTGCTCGAGACGATCCGGTCGAAGGCCCCGCATGCTGGGGTCCGGAGCAACTTCATCGTGGGCTTCCCCGGTGAGTCCGAGGCCGACTTCGCCGAACTCGAGCGCTTCCTGAACGGTGCGCGGCTGGACGCCATCGGCGTCTTCGGCTACTCCGACGAGGAGGGCACCG
>DATFRX010000161.1:0-2100 GCA_035262905.1 Nocardioidaceae bacterium | reverse complement strand
GCTGACGGCCGCCGAGGAAGGCCTCGCGCTGTGGGACGGCCCGCCGACCGAGGACGCGGCACCCGACGACCCACTCGCCATGTTGCGAGCCGACCGGGTCGCGACGTACCGCGCGCTGTCGCGGGCCCGGGCGCTGGCGCTGTCGCGACTGGGCCGGGCCGCCGAGGCTTTCGAGCCGATGGCCGAGCTTGCGGCGGAGCGGCCCCGTGACGAGGAGCTGCTGCTCGAACTGCTTCGCGCCGAGGCGGCGACGGCCGGTCCGGCGGCTGCCCTGGATCGTTACGAGCGCTATCGCCGCGAACTGCGTGACGAGCTCGGGGCGGACCCCGGCGCCGCACTCCGGTCGCTGCATCAGGAGCTCTTGCAGGACGCGGCGCCGACGGTGCGGCGCGGGGTGTTGCACGAGCCGAACCCGCTGGTCGGACGCGACGACGACATCACCGCCCTGGCGGCGCTGCTGCGGTCGTCGCGGGTCACGTCGATCGTCGGTGTCGGCGGGCTGGGCAAGACCCGGCTGGCGCACGCGGTGAGCCGGCGAGCCGAGCAGCAGGTCGTGCACTTCGTCGGTCTGGCCGGGATCTCCGCGGACGGTGAGGTGGCCGACGAGGTCGCGTCGGCGATCGGCGTCGGTGATGCGCGACCGCCGGGAGCCGGGATGGCGCCGCCGCCGGACGTCGTGACCAGAGTCGCGGAGAACCTCGGGTCGGCCCCGACCCTGCTGGTGCTGGACAACTGCGAGCAGGTCATCGACGGCGTCGTCGACCTGGTGGGCACGCTGATCGCCTTGACCCGGGACCTGCGGGTGCTCACGACCAGCCGGGCACCGCTCGGTTTGTCGTCGGAGTCGGTCTATCTGCTTCCAGAGCTCGGCCCGGCGACGTCGGTCGAGCTGTTCGAGCAGCGAGCCCGGTCCGCCCGGACCGACATCGACCTGCCGCCCGAGGCCGTCGCCGAGCTGTGCCGGCGGCTCGACGGGCTGCCGCTGGCGCTCGAGCTGGCGGCCGCCCGCGTGCGCGTCATGTCGGTCGCGGAGATCGGACGCCGGCTCGACGACCGGTTCGAACTGCTCCGCGGCGGCCCACGCGATGCGCCGGATCGACACCAGACCCTGCGCGCCGTCGTCGACTGGAGCTGGAACCTTCTCGACGCGGACGGGCAGCGAGCGATGCGGGCGCTGTCGGTGTTTCCCGGCGGATTCAGCGCGGCTGCGGCGCGACAACTGCTCGCTGCCGAGGTCGCCGACGTCGAGTCGGCGCTCGAGCACCTCGTCGAGCAGTCGCTGATCAAGGTCGAGGACACTGCGACCGGCACCCGGTTCCGGATGCTGGAGACGGTGCGCGAGTTCAGCGCGGCGCAGTGCGAGGCAGCGGGCGAGACTGACCGTACGACCGCGGCGTTCCTCGCCTGGGCCCAGGCCCTGGGCGTCACCAACCACGATGCGCTCTTCGGCGCCGACCCGTACCCGTCGGTGGATCTGGTACGCGCGGAGCACGACAATCTGGCTGCCGCGCTGCGGCTGGCGCTGGACCGGGACGATGCGGCGACCGTGGCGGCGACGGTGGCGGTGCTGGCCGGACTCTGGGGGATCGAGGCCAACTACGGCCGGCTGCACAGCACCATCGACGACACGGCATGGCTGCTGTCGCATTTTCGCCCGGAGCCGGATCTGGTCGAGACGACACGCACGGCTTTGATGCTGTGCGCCCAGTACAGCTACGCCATGGAAGGGCCGCGGGCGATGCGGTCGCTGGTCGCGCTGCGCCGCCTTCCGCCGGCCTCGCAGGGCACGGTCGGCCACGCCGCCACACAGGTGCTCTCGGCGGTGACCAAGGCGCCGTCCGACCTGGCGACGCTGAGTCACAGCGACAACGGTCTGGTCGCCGCGATGGCCAGCACCTTGGTCAGCTACCTGTCCGAGATCGACGGCGACATCGACGAAGCGATCGCAGCGGGGGAGCGTGCGCTGGCCGGGCTCGAACACCACGACATCGCCTGGCTCGCTGCGTTGGCGCACTGCCGGCTCGGCGAGGTCTACCTCCAGGTCGACCGTCCGGACCAGGTGCGCGACCACCTCTCGGTGGCACTGCCGATCCTGGACCG
>DATFRX010000160.1:0-7684 GCA_035262905.1 Nocardioidaceae bacterium | reverse complement strand
CTTCGGCTGGACCGAGGAGACCGACCCGGACAAGATCGAGGCCGAGGTCGGGATGCTGTTCCCACGCCGCGACTGGACCTTGCTGAGCCACCACCTGATCTGGCACGGTCGCCGCTGCTGCCACGCCCGGCGCCCGGCCTGCGGCGCCTGCCCGTTGGCTCGGTGGTGCCCGTCCTTCGGTGAGGGACCGACCGACGCGGCGACCGCGACCAAGCTGCTGCGGACCGAGGGCCGCGCATGAGACGTGCCCCGATCCTGGCGATCGTCGCGGCGCTGCTGGTGTTGGCCGGCTGCGTCGACGATTCGCCGATCGGCGGTACGGGTGGCGGCACGGTCGACGTGGCGTCGCCCGCACTCGTACATCTGAAGCAGCGCGCTGGCATCGCCAACTGTCCGGCGTCGACCGCCACGCCCCGGTCCGGCGATGCCCTGCCCGACACGACGTTGCCCTGTCTCGGCGGTGGGCGCGACGTTCGGCTGTCCGGACTCCAGGGGCCGTTGCTGATCAACCTGTGGGGCAGCTACTGCGCTCCGTGCCGTGACGAGCTGCCGGTCCTGCAGCAGGTCCACCGAGCCGCCGGCGACAAGCTGACGGTGCTCGGCATCGACTACCAGGACCCCTCTCCGGGTTCGGCGCTCCAGCTCGCGGCCGACTCCGGAGTGACGTTCCCGTCCGTGGCCGATCCGGGGGCCGATGTGCATGCCGACCTCGAGGTCATCGCATTGCCCCAGACGGTCTTCGTCGACCCGCAGGGCAAGATCGTGGCGACCGAGCGGCGCCCGCTCACTTCCTTCGACCAGGCCGCTGACCTGGTCCGGCAACATCTCGGCATCGACGTGGGCGCCGGTGCCGCGGCCCGCGACTCATGACCTCGATCGATCCCACTCCGCACCGCGACGGGCTGCCGGCGTGGCTCGACCCGCTCGCCGACGTCGCCGAGACGATCACGTTGCGCGACTTGGCGAGCTACGTGGCGGAGCCGCCGGAGCTGGCCCGACCGGCCGCGGTCCTGATGCTCTTCGGCGAGTCCGACGCTGGCCGTGACCTGCTGCTGATCGAGCGTGCCCATGACATGCGCTCGCATGCCGGTCAGCTCGCCTTCCCGGGTGGCGCCACCGAGCCGGACGACCACGATGCTGCGGCGACGGCGCTTCGCGAGGCGGCCGAGGAGGTCGGGCTGGAGAGCGCCGGCGTCGACGTCTTCGGTGAGCTACCGCCGTTGTGGTTGCCGCCGAGCAACTTCGCGGTCACCACCGTGCTCGGCTGGTGGCGCAAGCCGTCGCCGGTTGCGGTGGTCGACCCGGCCGAGGTCGCGGCCGTCTTCCGGGTGCCGCTGTCGGAGTTGCTCGAGCCGGACCGGCGCTTCATGGTCCGGCATCCCAGCGGCTGGATGGGTCCGGCGTTCTCGATCGACACCGACGCGGTCGATCGCGAGTTGATCCTGTGGGGCTTCACCGCCGGGATCGTCAGCCGGATGCTGGCCCTCGTCGGATGGGAGCGGCCCTGGGATCGCTCTCGGATTCGCCCGCTTCCCGACGTGGGAGGCTTGCAGCGGTGAACCTCCTGGACTGGCTCCTGATACTCCTGACCATCGCGTACGGCGTGTCGGGCTACTGGCAGGGATTCGTCACCGGAGCCGCCGCGACCGGGGGCCTGCTGATCGGCGGTCTGCTCGGCATCGTCGTGATTCCGCACCTGCTCGGCGGTCTGGAGCCGTCGGTCGGCGTGTCGCTGATGGCGCTCGTCACCGTCCTCGTGACCGCGTCGGTCGGCCAGGCGCTCGGGTCGTACGGCGGCGGCTGGATACGCAGCCACATCACCTGGGAGCCGGCCCGGGCCATCGACGCGGTCGGCGGCGCCCTGCTCAGCATGGTCGCCGTCCTGGTGGTGTGCTGGGCGATCGGCTACGCGGTCAGCGGCGCGCGCCTCCCGACGATCGCCGACGAGGTACGGGAGTCGGCCGTGCTCGGCGAGGTGGACAACCTGATGCCGAACGCCGCGGACGAGGCACTCAGCGCGTTCAACGAGGTGGTGGCCTCCGACCTCTTCCCGCGCTACATCGAGCCGTTCGCGACCGAGCAGATCCCGCAGGTCGATGCGCCGTCGGCGGTCATCCTGCGCCGCCCGGGAGTCGAGGCGGCCCAGCAGAGTGTGGTCAAGGTTCGGGGCGATGCCGAGCAGTGCAACCGCAGTGTCGAGGGATCGGGCTTCGTGTACGCGCCGGATCGGGTGATGACCAACGCGCACGTCGTCGCCGGTGTCTCCGACCCGACCGTGGAGGCCGACGGGTCGACGTACGACGCCGAGGTCGTGCTCTACGATCCCGAGCTCGACGTCGCCGTACTCCGGGTGCCTGGTCTGCATCTCCCGGCGCTGGACTTCGACAACGGCGGCGATGCCGGTGATCCGGCGGCCGTGCTCGGCTATCCGGAGGACGGGCCCTACGACGCGCAGCCGGCCCGGATCCGCGCCGAGCAGGATCTGCGGAGCCCGGACATCTACGACGACGGGACCGTCGAGCGGCAGGTCTTCTCGATCCGGTCGCTGGTTCGCTCCGGCAACTCCGGAGGCCCGCTGGTGTCGCGGCGAGGGGAGGTGTACGGCGTCGTCTTCGCCGCGTCGCTGTCCGACAGTGACACCGGCTACGCGCTGACGGCCGCGCAGGTGACCGGCGACGCGAACCGGGCGATGGACGCTTTCGGCGAGGTGTCGACCGGCGACTGCGCCTAGGGCGTCGGCGTTGGCTCGTCCGAGCCGGACTGGAAGGCCTTCGGGATCTCGCTGACGGTCGCGATCGTCTTCTCCGGGCCGCGGACCTTCTTGAGCTTGCGGATGCCGAGCAGCGCGAGGATGAGCGCGATCAGGAGGTAGGCGCCGGTCACGATGAGGTAGGCCCACCAGGGATCGAGTCCGGCATAGATGATGAACTGCGCGATCGTGATCGACGCCAGGATGATGATCACCAGGCCGATGAAGCCGGCGACGGCCAGCAGCGCGGCCCCCGTGCCACTCGTCCGGACCGTGACCTTCAGCTCGGCTTTAGCGAGGGCGATCTCGGACTGGATCAGCGTGGAGATGTCTCGACTGGCATCGGCGACCAGCCGACCCAGCGTCGGCTCCTCAGGCTCGGGGGTACCGGGCTGAGGCTCTCCGGCGGTGCTCATACGACGACTCCTCTCGGCGTGACTCCCGATGATCAGTCCCGCGAACCGAGCCTATCGACACCCGATGCGCCGCTCTTGGAGCGAATCACCTGCCATGGGCACGATTGCGACGCAGCAGGAGGCCGCTGGCGACCAGCGCGGAGGCCACCGAGCCGAGGAACACCGCCTCCTTCGCAGCGTTGTCGAGCGCCCCGGTGAACGACAGGTCGGCCAGCAGGAGCGAGACGGTGAACCCGATTCCGGCGAGGACACCGACCGCTGCGATGTCATGCCAGGACAGGTCCGGAGCGAGCTCGGCATGGGTGAACCGGGCCGTGAGATAGGACCCCGAGAAGACCCCGACCGGCTTGCCGACCAGGAGGCCGAGCGCGATGCCGACTACCACCGGGTCGGTGAGCAGTCCGGTGCCGATGCTGATGCTCACACCGGCCGCCAGGAAGGCGAAGGCGGGTACGGCGATTCCGGCGGCGATCGGCCGTACGTGATGCTCGTGGATCTCGACCGGCGACCGCTGCTCCCCCGGATCCGGGACCACCCGCGTCACCAGACCGAGTGCGACGCCGGCGATCGTGGCGTGGACGCCGCTCTCGTAGACCAGCCACCAGGTCGCGACGCCGAGCGGTATGAGGAGCAACGCGCTGTCGATCCGGCGTCGCTGGCACCACCAGTACACCGCGAGCACCACGGCGGCGCCGGCGAGAGCGAGCAGGTCGATGTTGCTGGTGAAGAACAGCGCGATCACGAGGATGGCGCCGAAGTCGTCGACCACCGCCAGCGTGAGCAGGAACGCCCGAAGTGACGAGGGCAGCGACCGTCCGATCACGGCCAGCACGGCCAGCGCGAACGCGATGTCGGTCGCCATCGGGACCGCCCACCCGCCCAAGTCGCCGCCAGCGTTGATCGCGACATAGACCAGCGCCGGGGTCGCCATGCCGGCGACGGCGGCCGCGACCGGGACGAGGGCGTCCGCCCGCCGACTCAGCGTGCCGACGACCAACTCGCGTTTGAGCTCCAGACCGGCGACGTAGAAGAAGATCGCCAGGCCACCGTCGGCCGCCCACTCCTCCAGCGTCAGCGCACCGAGCTGGAAGTGCTGGAGATCGTGGTACGACTCGTGCCACTGCGTGTTGGCCCAGACGATCGCGATCAGCGCGGCGCCGAGCAGCAGGGCACCGCCGACGGTCTCCTGGCGGAGTGCGCGGCCGAGGAAGGTCTCTTCACCCGGCTCCAGCCGGCCGAACAGACGACGGCGTCGAGCGCTGGGCGGGACGGCTTCCTGCGACACAGAGATCTACCTTCGGAAACGACGATCGGTACGCCGACCAGACTTCCCGGCACGCCAGGCCGTCAGCCTATCCAAAGGCGTAGCGTCACCCCATGAGCGACGTGTCACCGGCGGATGACGAGACCGAGGCCGAGCGGATCAGCCGCAACTGGATCGAGCTGCTGCAAGAGCTGCGGGTCACCCAGACCGGGGTGCAGATCCTGACCGCGTTCCTGCTCATCCTGCCGTTCCAGCGCCGCTTCCCGACGCTCACCGACGGTCAGCAATGGCTGTACGTCGGTGTGCTCATCGGGTCGGTCATCGCCACCGCGCTGATCACCGCGCCGGTGTGCTTCCACCGACTGCTCTTCCGTCGCCGGCTGCGGGCCTGGTTGGTCGAGGCCGCTGATCGGGCGGCCCGGGCCGGCCTGCTGTTCCTGGCCTTGACGATGACCGGGGCGGTCGCTCTCGTCGTCGACGTCGCCGTGGGTCGACCGGCGGCGACCATCCTCACCGTGGCGGTCGCCCTGCTCTTCGCCACCCTGTGGTGGCTGCTGCCGGTCACGGTGCTGCGACGCTCCCGCTGACCCCGATCACGACGGTCTTCGGCATCCCGGAGTCGACGACGATGTCCGCACCTGCCGACTCGATCGGGTCAGGTCCAAGGACCGACGCCGCCGACCCGCTCCGGTGTGATCCGAAGGACCCAGCCGGGTGTGTCGTACTGCGGCGGCGGGAACACGATGTTCGGCCCCAGGTAGACGTGAGCGAGTCGCTGCAGCAGATCGCGGGCGCCGCCTTCCTCCACTCGGCCGGCGCCGTGCACGACGAGGTACTCCCGAAGGCCGACCTGGTTGATGTGCTGGCCCTCGACCGAGAGGACGACCCGGGGATCGCGTTGGACGTTGCGCAGCTTCTGCCGCGGGTCCATGTGGCCGCTGACGATGTCCTCGCCGTCGAGTCCGACCCAGACGCAGCTCAGCTGCGGACTGCCGTCGGCGTTGAGCGTGACGAGATGGACCAGCGCGTCGGACTCGAGCAGGGCGCGGGCCGACGGATTGAGCACGGTCATGGACCCAGCTTGGCTCGCCGGGCCGTCGTACCCCACCTCGGCTCGCCGGTACCCGCCACACTGGCGTGGTGACCACGAAGCCGGAGTCGCCACGGCGGTGGGTGCTGCATGTCGACCTCGACCAGTTCCTCGCGGCGGTCGAGGTGCTGCGCCATCCGGAGCTGCGGGGCAAGCCGGTCATCGTTGGTGGCAAGGGCGATCCGACTCAACGCGCTGTCGTGTCGACCGCGTCGTACGAAGCGCGGGAGTACGGCGTGCGGTCCGGCATGGCGTTGCGTACGGCGGCGCGAAAGTGTCCCGACGCGGTGTTCCTGCCGGTCGACGAGCCGGCGTACCTGGCGGTGTCGGAGCAGGTGATGGATGCGTTGCGGTCGTTCCCGGCCGTGGTCGAGGTGCTGGGCTGGGACGAGGCGTTCATGGAGCCGGATCCGCAGATCGACGACCCGGAGGCGTTCGCGCGTGACGTGCAGCGCGCGGTCCGCGAGGCGACGCAGCTGTCCTGTGCAGTTGGCATCGGCGACAACAAGCTGCGGGCGAAGATCGCGACCGAGTTCGGCAAGCCCGGCGGAATGTATCGGCTTACCGACGAGAACTGGTATCCGGTGATGGCCGATCGTCCGACCGATGCACTGTGGGGGATCGGTCGCAAGACGGCGAAACGCCTTGCAGGGTTGGGGATTGAGACCGTACGCGACCTCGCATTGACCGACCCGCGATGGCTCGCTGAGCAGATCGGCCCGACGATGGGACCGTGGTTGCGCCGGACCAGTCGCGGAGTCGACACGTCACCAGTCGACGGCACACCGTGGGTCGCACGATCGCGCGGTCGTGAGGAGACCTTCCAGCGCGACCTGACCGAGTGGGACCAGGTCCGCGAGGAGATTCGCCGGCTCGCAGCCAGAGTGGTCGACGATGTGATCGCCGAGCAGCGGCAGGTCATGCGGGTCGCGGTCAAGGTGCGCTACGTGCCGTTCTTCACCTACACGCGGAGCCGCACCCTTGCCGAGCCCACGACCGACGTCGAGCCGATCACTATCGCGGCTCTTGAAGCGCTCGAACGGCTGGACCGTCGCGATCCGATCCGGCTGCTCGGCGTACGCGCGGATCTGGCCCCGGTGGAGTCGGGCTGAGTCGTACGCTCACTCGCAAGCGCTGAGGTAGCCCGAGCCGCAAGTGCCTTCGGCGTTCGCTGCTCCGTTGCCGTCCTGGTTCTCCGGGTCGACTGGAGCCTGCGGCTGGTCGGGCGGGGTTTGCGACTTGTCAGGCGGTGCTTGCGGGTGGTCGCCCGGTGGTTGCGATTGGCCATGGGCCTCTTGCGCGTTCTCGGGCGCCGACGAGTCTTCCGCCGCGAGATCGGGAACCAGCGATTTGCAGTGTCCCCAGAGGCCGCGGTGGGCCGCCTTCGCGTCGGCCTCTGCGGCGCGGTAGGTCGCGCGCAGTCGACCTTGGTCGGTCGTGGGGTCGTGGATCGCATAGCCATGCTGGATCATCACGAGTCCGTAGTCGCGACTCCCACCGGCCAGCTCGATCCGGGCGAGCACACGAGTCCCGGTGGCATGGATCCCGCGCAGCATGACTGTCGCCCCGCCGAGCAGCTTGCTGGCGTACCGGCTGGCGGCGCCGTTGGTGCACTCGGCGAACGCGCCGCGCTTCACAATCGCCGGCGTCGCGATTCCGAGCACACGAACCGTCTTCCGGCCCTGGTACGCGAGCCGGACCGTGTCAGCGCTGACCACGCGAAGTACCCGATAGGACTTGGACTCGGGTGGGGTGGGTGCGCTGGCGGTCGGCTGTGACGGACTCGGGCTTTCGCGGTCCGCACCGGTGAAGGCGGTGTTGTCGGACGGGCTCGACGTCGGTGTCGTGTCGTCGCCGCTGCCGCTGGTGAGCGTCTCGGTCAGCGCGGCGATGGCCACCACCGCCGCGGCACCCGCCAGAACCCAGGTCAGGCGGGGAACTCGCCGCCGTGGCTGCTCCGAACGCGCGACAGGTGGGAGGTCCCAGGGCTGCGGCTCCTCGTCCTGCAGGTCGTTGATCACGTACTGCCAGCCGGGCGGCGCGGGGGGCCATGACGGGTCGGGCTTCCAGTCCGGCGGCGGCAGCCATCCACGGGGTGGACGTGGCCAGCCTGGTGGCGGATTGAAGCGGAGCGCCATGTATACCTCGTCGCCCACGATGAGTCT
>DATFRX010000159.1:0-2115 GCA_035262905.1 Nocardioidaceae bacterium | reverse complement strand
ACCTGGACGCCGCACCCGAGCATGGCCGGGCCCGACGGCCGATTGGACCCGGCCTACGTCTGGGCCGCCCTCGACTGCCCCGGCGGCTGGACCGACGACCTCGAGGGCCGGCCTATGGTGCTCGGCCGCATGACAGCGCAGATCGACGCCCGTCCGGCCGCGGGCGAGACCCATGTCGTCGTTGGTCGCCAGGTGAGCGTCGACGGACGCAAGACCCACACCGCCAGTACGGTGTATGACTCCGGCGGCCACGCGATCGGCCGTGCGACTCATGTCTGGATCGCCATCGACCCGGCCGCCTTCAGCTGACCGCCCGCCCGTACGGAAGGCTCCCCATGAATCACGTCCCCTGGTGGCGGCACGCCGTGTGCTACCAGATCTATGTCCGCAGCTTCGCCGACTCCGATGGCGACGGCATCGGCGACCTGGCCGGGATCACCGACCGGCTGCCCTACCTCGCCGACCTCGGTGTCGACGCGATCTGGCTGACGCCGTTCTACCGTTCGCCGCAGGCCGACCACGGCTACGACGTCGCCGACTATCGCGACGTGGACCCGCTGTTCGGCTCGCTCGACACCTTCGACGCCATGCTCGCGCGCGCCCACGAGCTCGGGCTGCGGGTGATCGTCGACATCGTGCCCAACCACTCCTCCGACGAACACGAGTGGTTCAAGGCGGCGGTCGCAGCCGGCAAGGGCAGTCGAGAGCGGGAGCGGTACGTCTTCCGGGACGGTCGTGGCGTCGACGGAGCCGAGCCGCCGAACAACTGGCAGTCGGTCTTCGGCGGCCCGGCCTGGAGCCGGCTCGACGACGGCCAGTGGTACCTCCACCTGTTCGACGGCAGGCAGCCGGACTTCAACTGGGAGGACCCCGAGGTCGGCGACGAGTTCGAGTCGGTCCTGCGGTTCTGGCTGGACCGGGGCGTCGACGGCTTCCGGATCGACGTCGCGCACGGCCTGGCCAAGGCGCCCGGACTGCCGGACAGCGAGTACGAAGCGATCCGAGGTGCTGAGGACCTCAGCCCGACCGGCCTCAGCGTCGAGGCACTGGCGCCGCGGCCCTACTGGGACCAGGCGGCCGTCCACGACGTCTACCGCCGGTGGCATCGGGTGCTGGCGTCCTACGACGGTGATCGGATGGCGATCGCCGAGGCATGGGTGCCGACCGCCGAGGCACTGGCGAGGTACGTACGGTCCGACGAACTGCAGCAGGCCTTCAACTTCCTGTGGCTGCAGGCCGAGTGGTCGGCGTCGCAGTTCCGAGACGTGCTCGTGGACACCTATGCGGCCGTCGAGCCGGTCGACGCGACGCCGACCTGGGTGCTGGCCAACCACGACGTGATCCGGACCGTAACCCGCTACGGCGACGGCGCGGTCGGACTGCGCCGGGCCCGCGCCGCGGCACTGGCGATGCTGGCGCTGCCGGGGTCGGCATACGTCTACCAGGGCGACGAGCTGGGACTGCCGCAGGTCGACGTCGCCGAGGCGGATCGCCAAGACCCGACCTGGCGGCGCGGCGGCGGCGTGGGCCGCGACGGCTGCCGGATCCCGATCCCCTGGGCCGACGCCGCGCCGCCCTTCGGCTTCGGCCCCGACGGATCGGCGCCTTGGCTCCCCCAGCCGGCCGCGCTCTGGACTGGCCTGTCGGTGGCGTCGCAGGACGGTGATCCGGAGTCCACCCTGGCGCTGTATCGGTCCGCTCTGCGGCTGCGACGCGAATTGGTGCCGGATCTCGGCGACCGGGTCTCGCTGGTGGACCGTGGCGACGCCGACGTCTTCGCCTTCGCGAGGAGTGCGGCGGCGCCGAACCGTCCGGCGTTGGTGTGCGTCGTCAACTGCGGCGCCGCCGCCGTCCCGGTCGACGACCTCGGCGAGCCGATGCTGACCAGTGAGCCCGACGCAGTCACCGACGGCGCACTGGCGCCCGACACCGCGGGATGGTTCCGGACCGGCTGACCGCCCGTCGCGCTCGCCCGTATGACGGCACAATCGCGCAAGCTCGCGAGTGGATAGGCCGGTGAATCGCCACCAGCGAAATCTCTTGTGCAGCGGCGGCCTGAGCCGTAGCGTCGGGCGTACACGGGAAGGAGGTGGTCCAGTACATGTATGACTCTTG
>DATFRX010000158.1:0-9784 GCA_035262905.1 Nocardioidaceae bacterium | reverse complement strand
GATGATGTCGTCGCCGCCCGCCTCAACGGTCCAGCCCGGCAAGTCCCTGAGGACGTGGTCGGATCTGGCGAGCCCCTCCGCGTTGGGCGCGATGGTCGGACCGCCGTCGGCATATCGCTCGACATGGTCGATGTCGTAGATCGGAGCGCCCGAGAACGGCCGGCGACTGGTGCCGTCGCGGTAGAGGAGGAACTTGCGAAGCGTGCCGTCGAACCGGCGCTTCCGAGGGTCCATGAACAGCAGGCTTCCGTCGACCGGGTCGCAAATCAGTCGGCGGGCCCAGGCACTGGCACTCGCAGCGAGTCGACGCGCCAGGCCGGCGGGCAGGACGCCGTGGTCACCGCCACGATGGCCGATGAGCTTGCCGGGCTGGTCATCGACGCAGAACAGTGCGGTGGTCGAGATGACGACCCCGATCTCCAGGTTGAGGTCGTCCGCCTTGGCCCGCCCCGTGGTCCGCTCGACAAGCAGGTCGCACATCAGCTCGTTGATCGAGCGCTGGTCGCCCTCGCCGCGGCGGCAGCGGGCCTCGTGGTCCAACGTCTGCCAGACCGCCAGGGCCTGCTCGGCCGGCAGCAGTGCGCTCACGCTGCCGGTGCCATCGCCATGCATGATCGCGCGCACCGCCTTGCGCGCCCGTGCCGCAACAGCGCGCCGCTCGGCCGCCTGTGGATCGGCCGCCGTGACCGCACGGTGGGCGGCCTTGCGTACTTCTCCAGGTGTCAGCTCGCACGCCAGGTCGGTCAGCGGCCGGTCCAGGGATTGGCGCCGCTCGGGGGTCAATGGCTCGGTCTCGGCGACGATGTGCCTGGCCGCAGACTGCGACACCCGGCCGTCCTGACAAGCCGCCAGCAACCGGGGATGGTCCGCGACGATCTGCCGAGTGAACGCGAGCTGATAGTCGACAGTGGCCCGGGAAACGCCGCGTGCCATGGCGATCTCGACCGGCGCTCCACGTCCTGCTGATCCGGTGCCGATGCCGGCGGCTCGGTCGGCGGCGCGGCGCTGATCGACATAGGTCGACGCCTCGACGTTGAGCGTCGTCTGCAGCATCGCGACTGCGGCTTCTAGACCGGCGATCTCCTCGATCCGCTCGGCCGGAGTCCACTTCTCGCTGATCGCCTGCACTTCGGCGACCAACTCGCGCACTCGACCTTCGATCATGTGTACGAATCTAGCCAAACCCACCGACAGTCCCGCCTGCCTAAAGGCGCTTGCTGTCAACGTGTTTGGCGTCTACTGCGCGTACTCCTCCTCGTACTCGTCTTGGTACTCATCCTCGTCTTCGTATTCGTCGTCGAACTCGTCCGCTTCCTCCAGTTCCTTTCCACGCTGGGCCATGCGGACGGCGATGAAATAGCCGATGGCAATGCCGGTGGTCAGCCACCAGGACTTGCGTTTGGCCTTTCTGAGCTTCATCTCGGTTCCAATCTGAACGCCGGAGTGCGTAGTCGACAGCTGAGCCAGCCTCGAGCTGGGCCGTCGATGATGGGGCGGTGAAGGGCGCGGTGGACCATCGGTGCCTCGCGGGATGGCCGTCGGGCGCGGTCCATCTGACCAGGGTAGTTCCACGGGCGCACCACCGTTTGGCCCTCGAGTCCCGAAGTGGCCGCGGATCAGGTGCCGGAGATCCAGCAGTACGGCAACGAGACTGCGGTCGGTCCCAACGGTGTCACTCCAGCCACTTCCGAATGCAGCGCATAGCAGTCCTTGTGATACACCACACTCTGCGTATAGCAGCTTCATAGAGCCTTCATAAAGTGTTACGCTGAGTCTAGTCGGCGTGCTCTGCATGCCAAGCCACTTCAGGCCCGCAGGGCGCGTCGACGCCCGTCACCCGGAGAAGCCGGGCAGCGAACCCCACTCCTCGAAGGACCCTTTTCATGACCAGGACCCGACTGATTCGACCCCTCGCCGTAGCAGCCGTCGTCACAGCCGGACTCGCTCTCGCGATCGCTCCGTCAACAGCACACGACCCGGCCGGAACGGTGAACGATCCTCACCTCGAGAAGTTCACCTCGGCGCCGGCGAATGGTGATGCGACCGCCCTCATCGGATACGCAGACGTGGCAGGAGGCGACGCGCCCGGATCACCCGCACCGAAGGCCCTGCGGATCGAGACGAACGCCAACGTGGCCGAGCCGTACAGCTACGCCGGCGCGGCTATTCGCAAGAGCGGCATGGAGGGCAAAGCCCTCGGTGACGTGAACCGAATCTCGTTCAAGACCAAGGGGTACTCCGGTGCCGGAGCGCCTCGGTTGTCGATGACGCTGAGCAACGGCACGACCGTGTACCTGTCGAGCTACTACTGCTCGACCGACCTCGCGCCCACGGCATGGCACAAGGCGACGTTCACGGCGAGCTACGCCGCCGACCCGACCTGCACCATCTACACCCCGACCACGGGATACACCTCCGATGCCGACTCGTCCGCCTGGGACAAGCTCGTAGCCGGTGAAGGTCCTGGCGTCGAGATTCGCCAGATCGAACTCGTGCAGGACGAGGGCCCAGGCATCGTCTGGGTCGATGACGTCCGTCTGGACGGCCTCGTCTTCGCCGGACCGACCATGTGGAAACACAACCACTGAGGCCAACCACGGCAGGGCTCGCGTGCTCGGGGGCGCGGGCCACATGCTTGCCGGTCCGTCGGTGAGCCGCCACTGACCGGGGCGCGTCCAACCGGTTCGGGTGGCTGCGTACGCTGCGTTTCGTGATCGATCTGCGCAGCGACACCGTCACGCGTCCGACCGGCACGATGCGAGCGGCGATGGCCGACGCCGATGTCGGGGACGACGTCTACTCCGAGGACCCCACCGTCCGCGCGCTCGAGGAGCGGGTGGCCGAGCTGTTCGGGCACGAGGCGGCGCTCTACTGCGTCAGCGGATCGCTGGCGAACCTGCTCGCGGTTCGATCGCTCGTACCCGTCGGAGCTGAGGTCGTGTGTGAGGTCCAGGCGCACATCGTCCGGGCCGAGCTGGGCGCGCACGCGGCCTGGTCGGGCACGACGACCCGGACCTGGTCGCATCCGCGCGGGCTGGCCGATGTCGACGCGATCGAAACGATCCTCGCGCCGGACCTCGGCCCGTTCCTTGTCCGCACCGCCGCCGTCTCGATCGAGAACACCCACAACTTCTGCGGCGGCTCGGTGCAGCCGATCGAGACGCTGCGTGAGGTACGCCGGCTCGCCGACCGCACCGGCGTCAGTGTGCATCTCGACGGGGCGCGGATCTGGAACGCGTCGGTGGCGTCGGGTACGCCGCTGCTGGAATACGGCGGCATCGCCGATGCGATGGCGGTCTGCCTGTCCAAGGGCCTCGGCGCGCCGATCGGCTCGCTCGTCATCGGCTCGGCGGACCGGATCGCCGAGGCCCGAGTATGGCGCAAGCGCCTCGGCGGGGGATGGCGCCAGGCCGGTGTGCTCGCCGCGGCCGGACTCCATGCGCTCGCCTATCACATCGACCGGCTCGAGGAGGACCACGCCAACGCGCGACTACTCGCCGAGGCCTGCGGAGTCGACCCGGTCGGCGTCGAGACGAACATCGTCGTCGTTCCCTGCGCCGACGCACCCGCCCTGGTGACCGCGGCTCGGGACGAGGGCGTGCTCGTCGGCGCGGTCGGGCCGCAGGCGGTCCGGCTGGTGACCCATCTCGACGTCACCAAGGCCCAGGCCGAGTCCGCGGCCGAGACGCTGGGCCGGCTGCTCGGGCAGTGACAGCGCTCAGGCAGCCCGTCAGCCGAGCTGGCCGAGCCCGAAGCGGGTGCCCTGGTCGTCGGTGCACTCGCTGCTGATGCCATACGGCTGCTGCTCGGGATCCGTGGCGGTGCCGCCCGCGGCTCGTACCCGGTCGACGGCGGCGCCGATGTCGTCGACCCGCCACATCGGCGTGATGACCCCCGCGCCGCCGCCGGCGAGTCCGGCCATCGGCACCGGACCGTCGACGTTCCAGCCGTCCTCGACCCGACCCGGCTCGAATCGCCAACCCAGCACGGCGCCGTAGAACGCTCGGGCCCGACTCGAGTCGGCCACGTCGAACGTGACATAGGCGAGATCGCCGGGGCGCGTGCCGTTCGGCGCCGGGCGCGCGTTGTCGGGTCGCGGCTCGTAGACCGCGAACGCCATGCCCTGGTCGTCGACGCAGTCCGAGGTCCGGCCGTACGGGCGGTCCTCCGGCTCCGTCGCGGTCCCACCGGCAGCCCGTACCTCATCGACGGCCGCGTCGACCGACTCGACCGCGTACGAGCACAGCAGCGTCGGCGTGCCCTCGGTGGCCCACAGGCCCTGCGGCAGCGAGGTGTTCGTCACGAGACGGCCGTCGGGCCCGTACTCCCAGCCGAGCACCGCTGCGTAGAAGCGCCGGGCCCTATCGACATCGGGAACGTGGACCGACACGAACCCGATGTCACCGTGCCGGATCGGATCCGGCTCACTCGCCGCTGTTGCCCTCACCGGACTCTCGAGCATCCACCGATGCCCGAAGGGGTCGCGGATCACCGACATCCGCCCGTACGGGTAGTCCGTCGGCGGCCGCTCGAGTCGGGCGCCGGCCTCGACGGTCCGGTCGGTCGCGGCGTCCACGTCCGGAACGCTGAGCACGAGGCTGGTGTGGACGGCGTCGTCCGGGCCGATCGCTTCGACACCAAGGGCGGGTGCGCTGTCGGACAGGTAGAACGTCGCGCCGTGCACGGTCAGCTCGGCGTGGCCGATCCGGCCGTCCGGGGACTCGTACCGCTCGCCGACCTCACGGGCTCCCAGCGCGGTCGCGTACCACTCGATGGCCTGTCGGCCGCCGTCGACAGCCAGATAGGGGACGACGCCGACGGGCACGGACGACGCAGGCGCGCTCGGGTCCGTGGTCTCGATCAGGTTCACATCGCTCACAGCTACTCCTTCGGGTGCGGACAGGGCGCGTTCGAGCCGGGATCGCAGCCCGGCCGCGAAGGCGTCGGAGGGACGCACCGGCTCGACCGGCGTCGCCAGGACGTCCAGCGGGTCAGCCATGGCGGCCCTCCTCTCCCTCGGTGGTCTCGTGTGGATAGGCCCGGCGGAACGCCGCTCGCGCCCGGACCAGTAGTCCCTCGGTCGCGTGGACGGTCCGCCCGATCAGCTCGGCGACCTGGGGGACCGACAGGTCGTCGCAGTAGCGCAGGGTCAGCACCATCCGGTGCTGTGGCGCCAGCCGGGCCAGCGTGTCGTGGGCGACGACGCGGTCCAGCCGGGCCTCCCACGGATCGTCGGCCTCGCCGCGAGTGGCGTCGGAGACCGCCCGCAGCTGGGCCTGGTCGCGGGCCTGCCGGCGCCAGTGGTCGGCCAGCTTGTGCCGGGCCACGCCGATCAGCCAGGCCCGGGTCAGCGGCGGACGCTGCTCGCTGCGTACCGCGTCGACGGCGGCCAGGAACGTCTCGGCAGTGAGATCCTCGGCCACGGTCGCCTGGCCGCAGCGAGACAGCAGGTAGCCGTAGACGTGCGGCAGCGTCTTGTCGTACGCCGCCAGCAGGTCCTCGGACCCGTCCGCTCGCGATGCGGCCGTCCTGCTCATGCCCTCATCGTCGTACGGGAGCGACGAACTCCGACGGTCGATCGCCGAATTTTCGTCCGGGACATGTCCGTCCGTATCAGGGGCAACCCATCCGTCTCCTCGCGCGTTAGACAGATGACGGAGGAGGGCGGCCGATGGTCAAGGGCGACGAGGCGTCGTTTACGGCTTGGGCGGCGGCGCGACAGCACGCCTTGATGCGGACGGCCTTCCTGCTCACCGGTGACTATCAGCGCGCGGAGGACCTGCTGCAGGACGCCTTGACGAAGGTCGCGCTGCGGTGGAGCCGGCTGGCCGACGGTCAGCCGGAGGCGTACGCGCGGACCATCCTGGTGCGCGACAACGTCTCGTGGTGGCGCCGGCGCGGTCGCGAGATCGTCGTCGAGGCGCCGCCCGAGCCGCCCGGACGCCACGACACGGTGGCCTCGGAGCGTCGGATGCTCGTCACCGATGCGCTCAATCATCTGACCGACAAGCAGCGTTCGATCCTGGTGCTGCGTTTCTACGAGGACTTCAGCGTGCCGCAGACCGCACAGACGCTCGGCATCAGCGAGGGCACGGTCAAGAGCCAGACCCATGCCGCGCTCGCGCGACTCCGGCAGAAGGCGCCGGAACTGGCCGAACTGCTCGGCGAGGTGGGCCGATGACCGAACAGCGCGTACGAGAGCTCCTGACCGACGTCGCCGACGCGGTGCCGCCGCCGGACCTGGCGGCGCGAGCCTGGCAGCGATCGGTTCGGGTGCGGCGGCGCCGGGTGGCAGCGACCGCGGTGGTCGCGGTCGGCACGGTTGTGGCGGTGATCGGCGTCGTCGGTGTGCTCAACGACGGCTCCGGCACGATGCCGCGGCCGGACGGCGACCAGGAGACTCGCATGGCCGCGGATGGGCCTCCGCAGGCGGCGCTGCCGCGGCCACCGGACACCCAGATCAACGGCGGTCCGGCCTGGGTCGGGCCGACGATCGAGGAGGAGGCGAGGCTGCCGGCGACCAGTTCGGCGGTGCTGCCCGCATCGATCGACCTGGCCTCGAGCGCGCCCGCCACGGACAAGCCTGGACCGTCCGTCGCCGCCTTCGCGGCGTCCGACTCCGAGAACCACCTGAAGGAGGTCATGCTGGTCGCCCACGACGGCCATGTGTCGCGTCTCAAGACGCCGAACCTCGACATCGTCCACAATCCCGACAACGGCAACGACACGGTCCTGCCGCTGAACATCTCCTCGCTGTCGCCCGACGGCCGGAAGCTGGTGCTGGCTCAGAACCACGAGGTCGTCGTCTACGACCTGGTGTCCGGGGCCCGCCAGGACCTGCCGACGCGAAACGAGGAGTCCTACAACGTCGGCTGGACACCGGACAGCTCGGAGATCCAGCTCCCCAAGGGCGTGATGAATCCCGACACGCTTCAGATCACCACCCCCCAGGGACCGACCCAGGTGGACAGCTCCGACCCGGATGGCCCGACCGACATCTGGCCGCCGCGCACCAGAGGTGAGCTGACCGCCCAGGCGAGGTCCGATCAACCGGTTCCGGCTCTGGGGTCCAGGCTCGGGACCGACCCGGTGCTGATCAGGGTGTGGGGCGCCCAGCGCGCGACACTCGCGTTGCCCAGCGACACCGAGGATCTGGGCCCGCGCAGCCGGGTGGTCGGCTGGCTCGGCCCGGATGACGTCGCCTTCCAGTCGCAGGACTACGGGACATACCGGGTGCTGGACTGGGACACGCATACCGGCGAGGTCCGATTGGTCACCAACGTCACGCTGCCCGACAGCTGGGACCACGGTGTGACGGCGAGCTGGGCGGACGTCTCCCACTAGCCATCGCGACCGTCGCGCAGCCGTACGAGCCGGGCGATGTCCTCGGCGATCGCGGCCTCGTCGCCGGGTGTCTCGGCGACGAACGGCACGCCGGCCGTCGCCGGATGCGCGAACAGCTCCGCGAACGCCGCGTCGCCGATCGCGCCGAGCCCGATCCGTTCGTGCCGGTCGTGCAGTGTGCCGCGACCGTCCTTGGAGTCGTTGGCGTGCACCAGGCCGAGCCGGTCGGCGCTGGCTACCTGGACCAGGCGATCGAGCATCGCGGTCGCACCGCCCGGCTCGTCGAGCGGCGCCCCGGCGGCGAACACGTGACAGGTGTCGAGACAGATCCCGGCCATCGGATGGCGGTCGAGTGCGTCCAGGTAGGGCCCGATGTCGTCGACACCGGCGCACAGCGACCGGCCCTGACCGGCGGTCGGCTCCAGCAGCAGTCGCGGGCCGTCCGGCTCGAGCCCGTCCAGCAGCGGCAGCAGTCCCTTGCGTACCTGGCGCATCGCGACGTCGAAGGCGCCGTCGTCGACGCACGATCCGGTGTGGACAACGACACCCCGGGCGCCGATCATGGACGCCCGCCGAAGGTTGTGCGCGATCGACGCCACCGACAGCTCGTAGGTCTGCGGTGTCGGGCTGCCGACGTTGACCAGGTACGGCGCGTGGACGAAGGCGGGGATGTCGTCGCGTTCACAGCCCGCGCGGAACGCCGCGTCCTCGGCCGGATCACCCGGCGACAGCGCCCAGCCGCGTGGGTTGCCGACGAACACCTGCGCGGCGGCGCCGCCGATCCGGGACAGGTGGGCCAGCGCTCCGGTGAGGCCCTTGACGACGCGTACGTGCGCACCGACCGGATTGCGCGCCGGCTGCGACACGGTCAGAAGATGGTCAACGTGATGGTCGATCCCCAGGTCACTGTCTCGCCGGCCCCCGGGTCCTGGCCTCCCACCCGGCGGAATCCGGTGTAGCCGTCGGCTCGCTGAACCTCGACCTTCAGGCCCGCATCGTGGAGGGCCCGGCGGGCGTCCTGTATCTGCCAGCCGAACACGTTCGGGACCTCGACGGCCGGCTTCGAGATCGTCAGGGTGATGACGTCGCCCTTGTGGCCGGTGCCGTCCGCGGGATCCTGCGCCGTCACCCGATTTGGCGCGGTGTCCTCGGTGGTCTCCGGGTTCAGGTTGACCTGGAAGCCCAGCTCCTCGAGCACGCCCTTGGCCTGCCCTGCGAACTGACCGACCACGTCGGGGATCCGGATCGGTACCGGACCGGTGCTGATGACGAGGTCGACCGAGGTGCCCGGCCGGACCTCGGTCTTGGGGTCGATGCTCATGTCGGCGACGGTGCCCTCGTCGTACTTGCCGTTGTGGGCCTCGGTGACCTCGCCGACGCCGATGTGCGCCTGCTCGAGTTCGGCTCTTGCGTCATCCTCGCTGTGGCCGAGGACGTCCGGGACTTTGAAGCGCTGCTTGCCCTTGCTGACCACGACCTGGACCGTGTCGCCGTCGTGGATCCGGTCCCCACCCGCGGGGTCGCTGGAGATGATCTGGCCGGCCGGAATCGTCTCGGAGTACTGCTCGGACACCACCTGGATGCCGAGCCCCTTGTCGTGGACGGCGGTGGTCGCCTCGTTCACGGTCAGGCCGGTGATCTCGGGTGTCGTGGTGAAGCGGCCGACGCCGAGGTACCAGCCGCCGATGCCGGCCAGGAGCGCGAGGAACACCACCACGATCACCGCGATGACGCCCAGCGGCGCTTGCGTTTCTGGGTCGGGCCCTCGGGTGACATGTCGACGCCGTAGCGGGCGGCCAGCGGCACCGGCGCGGTCGGCGACGCGACCAGGGTGTGCTCGGGTCCGCCGGACGGCATCGGACGGTCGTCGAACAGCAGCGGCTCCCACGGCTCGTCGACGGTCGACTCGGCCAGCGGTGCCCTCGGCAGCAGGTCCTCGGTCAGCTCGCGATCGTCCTGCAGCCCCTGGTCCAGCGCATTGCGTACTCGACGGGCCTGGCGCAGCAGCACCTTGGCGTCGGCCGGCCGCAGGTCGCGCTCGCGCGCCGTGGACCGGGCGACCAGCGCGTCGAGGTACGGCGGCAGCTCCGGCCGGATCGCCGACGGCATCGGGATGTCCTCGTGGACGTGCTTGTAGGCGACCTGGATCGGCGTCTCGCCCTCATGCGGCTTGCGGCCGGTCAGCATCTCGTAGAGCAGCACGCCGCAGGCGTAGACGTCCGAGCGGGCGTCGGCGCCTTGATGCAGGACGAGCTCTGGCGCGAGATAGGACACGGTGCCGACCAGCACACCGCTGGTCGCCGTGGCCGAGGTGTTCGCATTGACCGCCCGGGCGAGTCCGAAGTCGGCCACCTTGACCTGGCCGTTGCTGGCGATCAGGACGTTCTCGGGCTTCAGGTCGCGATGCACCAGGCCGGCGTCGTGGGCGGCCGACACGGCG
>DATFRX010000157.1:0-5973 GCA_035262905.1 Nocardioidaceae bacterium | reverse complement strand
GAATCCCAGTGGGAACGCGAGAAGCACAGCCTGAACCGGATCGGTGAGATCAAGGAGCGCATCGACGAGGTGCGCATCCAGGCCGAGCGGGCACAGCGCGACGGCGATCTCGAGACGGCCAGCCGGCTGTCGTACGGCGACATCCCCGCGCTGGAGAAGGAGCTCGCCGAGGCCAACGCGGCCGAGGACACCACCGAGTCGATGGTCCGCGAGGAGGTCGGCGCCGACGAGATCGCCGAGGTCATCTCGGCCTGGACCGGCATCCCGGCCGGCCGGCTGCTCGAGGGTGAGACCGGCAAGCTGCTACGGATGGAGGACGAGCTCGGGCATCGTCTCGTCGGGCAGCGCGATGCCGTACGCGCCGTGTCCGATGCGGTTCGGCGCGCCCGCGCCGGCATCTCCGACCCGGATCGCCCGACCGGCTCGTTCCTGTTCCTCGGACCGACCGGCGTCGGCAAGACCGAGCTCGCCAAAGCGCTCGCGGAGTTCCTGTTCGACGACGAGCGGGCGATCGTGCGCATCGACATGAGCGAGTACGCCGAGAAGCACAGCGTCGCTCGTCTGGTCGGCGCGCCGCCTGGCTACGTCGGGTACGAGGAGGGCGGCCAGCTCACCGAGGCGGTCCGCCGCCGGCCGTACTCCGTCATCCTGCTCGACGAGATCGAGAAGGCCCATCCCGAGGTCTTCGACATCCTGCTGCAGGTGCTCGACGACGGCCGGCTCACCGACGGGCAGGGCCGTACGGTCGACTTCCGCAACACGATCCTGATCCTCACGTCCAACCTCGGATCGCAGTTCCTCGCCGACCCAGCGCTGGACGACAAGGCGACCCGTGAGGCCGTGATGGAGGTCGTACGCACGTCGTTCAAGCCGGAGTTCCTGAACCGGCTCGACGAGGTCGTGCTCTTCGACGCCCTGACGACCGAGGACCTGACCCGGATCGTCGACCTGCAGATCGACGCGCTGGCGAAGCGACTCGCGACCCGGCGGATCACGCTCGAGGTGAGCGACCCCGCCAAGGAGTGGCTGGCACTGACCGGCTACGACCCGGTCTACGGCGCTCGACCGCTGCGACGGCTCGTACAGAGTGCGATCGGTGATCAGCTGGCTCGTGCCTTGCTGGCCGGCGATGTACGCGACGGCGACACGGTGATCGTCGATCGCGACCCGGAGTCCGACGCGCTTCGGGTCACTCCGAAGGCGGCCTGACCGGGGCAGCGCGGGCGCCGACCCGTGCGCTTGGTGGCGCCGAATCGCGTGATGGGATGGGACACATGACCGAAACCGCGCGGCGGCCACGCCAGGTCACGCTCGCCAGTGCCGTCGCGGGCATCGGCGCGGTGCTGGTGCTCATCAACATCTTCACGGTGATGATCGACTGGGGCTCGGACTCGATCCGCGACGACGTCCAGAAGGCCCTCCACGACGCGCCGTTCGGGCCGGCGAATCTCAGCGTCGACGAGGTCATGGAGATGCTGCGGATCGGGCTGATGATCATGGCCGCCGGATGCGTGGCGGCAGTGGTCTTCGCCGTCTATACGGCCCGTCGGCATCAGGCCGCGCGGATCGGGCTGACCGCCCTCGCGGGGGCCTGGGCACTGCTGAGCCTGGCCCTCGGTCTGGCCGGCGTACTGTTCGCGATCATTGCGGTAGGTTGTGTGGTCCTACTGTGGAGCGCGGAGGCTCGGACGTGGTTCGCCACAAGCTCGCCATCCCGGGACGCCGTGGCGGGGGGACCGCCCAGTCCATCCACCCCAGACGCGACGTCAGCGAAGGGAATGCCGATCGTCATGTCCACGCCACCGCCCCCTGACGAGCCGGATCAACCCACCACGTGGGGGAAGCCGGACAACCAGGAGTCGCCGGCGTCGTCCCCCGACGACTCTTCACCGTCCGAGGCCGCACCCTCCCAGCCGCCGCCGCCCGCACTGCCCCCGTACCAGCCGCCGCCGTCCGCACCGCCGCCGCCGTTTCCGCAGTCGTCGCCGCGACCGCCTGGCCCACCGCGGCCTCCTGCGCCACCGGGTGGCTATGGCGCGTACCCTCCGCAGCCGCCCCCGACCGGCGGCTATCAGCCGTACGGCGGGTACGGATCCATGCCGCCGCCTCCGCCGGGCTCCGTCGTACCGACCAAGCGGCCCGGCACCCTCACCGCGGCCGGCGTCATCACGATCATCATGTCGAGCATCGCCCTACTGGGGACCGGCATCCTGGCACTGGTCTTCCTCTTCGACCGCACCTCGCTCGAAGAGGACGACAGCATGATCAACCTCGCCAACGATGCCGACGTGAACGTGAAGGATCTCGTCACGGCCTTCGGCGTCCTGGGCATCATCGCCGCGTTGATGTCGTTGGCCGCCCTGGTGCTCGGCATTCTGCTGCTGCGCAACAAGCGGGTCCGGATCCCCTTGGTGGTGCTGTCCGGGCTGTCGATCGTCATGAGCCTGCTCGCGTTCCCGCTCGGACTGGTCTGGGTGATCGCGGAGATTCTGGTGATCGTGTTCCTGTTCAGTGGTGGGGCAGGCGCTTGGTTCGACGCCCAGGGGTATGCGGCGGATCGGGCCCGTCAGCAGCGGTAGGTCGCCGGTTTCCGTTGACGACTTTGTCCGTGTGTTCTGCTCGGTCCAACCAGCCTCGCTCGTGCCTCGCTCGGCGGCCAGACCCATCCACGGACGCTCGCAGAACACACGGACAGGGTCGGTGCCTCGTCCTGCCCTGCCCAACGATCCCGTTCCGGGGTGGCCCCTCGCTGGGGCGTTAACCGAAGGCGCGCGAAAGGCGATCGAGTGCTTCGGTGATGGTGGGTTCGGTTTTGGAGAAGGCCCATCTCACTAAGGGACGGCCGGCTTCGATGTCGTCGTAGAAGACTTGGTGGGGGATGGCGACGACGCCGGCGCGTTCGGGAAGGGCACGGCAGAACTCGACACCGTCGTCGTAGCCCAGCGGGCGGACGTCGGTGGTGGCGAAGTACGTGGCTTGGGGACGGTAGACGTCGAAGCCGAGTGTGGTGAGGCCGTCGCAGAGCTGGTCGCGTCGGTCTTGGAGTTGGGCCGCGACGCCGGTGTAGAAGTCGTCGCCGAGGGCGAGTGCGTCGGCGATCGCCGGCTGCAGGGGCGCTCCGGAGGTGTAGGTGAGGAACTGCTTGGCGGCCATGACGGCTGTGACGAGTGGAGCTGGTCCGGTGGCCCAACCGACCTTCCAGCCGGTGAACGAGAACGTCTTGCCGCCGGACGAGATCGTCACGGTACGGTCCCACATGCCCGGCAGAGTGGCGATCGGGATGTGCTTGGCGCCGTCGAAGGTCAGGTGCTCGTAGACCTCGTCGGTCACGACGACCAGATCGTGCTCGATCGCCAACGCGGCGACGGCCTCCAACTCCTCAAGGTTGAGGACGGTGCCGGTCGGGTTGTGTGGACTGTTGAGCAGGATCAGGCGGGTCCGCGACGTGACGGCTCGGCGAAGCTCGTCCAGGTCGAGCCGGAAGTCCGGCGGCCGCAGTGTGATCGGGCGTCGTACGCCGGCGGCCATCTGGATGCCGGCGACATAGGAGTCGTAGTACGGCTCCAGCGCCACGACCTCGTCACCCGGGTCGACCAGGCCGAGCAGGGCCGCCGCGATCGCCTCGGTGGCGCCGGTGGTGATGAGCACTTCGCGATCGGGATCGACCTCGAGACCGTAGAAGCGGCGCTGATGCTCGGCGACGGCGGTCCGCAACTCGGGTACGCCGATGCCCGGTGCGTACTGGTTGCGACCGCCCCGGATCGCGGCGACGGCTGCCTCGCGTACCGACTCCGGCCCATCGGTGTCGGGGAAGCCCTGACCGAGGTTGACGGCGCCGACGCGGACCGCCAACGCCGACATCTCGGCGAAGATCGTGGTGCCGAGTCCGCTGACGCGCTGGGCCATCTCCTTCATGTCCGGCGACTGTACGCGGCCGCGGTTTCGACCTCCCTCCCACTGGCGGTAGCCAAATCGCGAAACACGCCGGCGTGTTTCGCGATTTGCCCACCCCCAGCGGTGCGGGACCCCTGATCTCGGGCCGTAGAGTGCCGCCCATGGGTGCCCGCGACGAGCTGTTGCAGCAGATCAAGGCCAAGGCGATCGTGCACGAGCGAGTCACGCTGTCGTCGGGCCGCGAAGCCGACTATTACGTCGACCTGCGCCGGGTCAGCCTGGACGGTACGGCGGCTCCGCTGGTCGGCGAGGTGATGCTGGACCTGACCAGCGATCTCGATTTCGACGCCGTCGGCGGACTCACCCTGGGCGCCGACCCGGTCGCGGCCGCGATGCTGCATGCGGCGGCCAAGCGCGGGCGGGTGCTCGATGCATTCGTCGTACGCAAGTCGGAGAAGCACCACGGTCTGCAGCGCCGGATCGAGGGTCCGGACGTCGCCGGTCGGCGGGTGCTGGCGGTCGAGGACACGTCGACGACCGGCGGCTCGGTGCTCGAAGCGGTGTCGGCACTCCGCGAGGCCGGCGCTGACGTCGTCGCGGTCGCGGCCATCGTGGATCGCGACACCGGCGCGAAGCAGAACGTCGAGGAGACCAGCGGTCTCCCGTACCGGTTCGCCATCGGCAAGGACGAGCTCGGCCTCTGACTCGCAGACCTAGGGAGCCGTGGGCGACTCGCGGCGCTCCCGCTTGATCCGGCGTCGCTCCCGCAACAGGTGGATGCCGACCGGCAGTACACCGATCAGCACGGCGCCGACCAACAGCAGGTCGAGGTGCGGCTGTACATGGCTGCGGACGAACTCGACGTTGCCTAGCGCGTACCCGGCCGCTGTCACGCCGCTGGCCCAGAACAGGGCGCCGATCGCGCTGTAGACGAAGTAGCGTCGCCGATCCATCTCGGCGACGCCGGCCGTGACCGTGATCAGGGTGCGAACGATCGGCACGAACCGGGCCAGGATGATCGCGGGCGCGCCGTACTTCTCGAAGAACTCGTGAGTACGCCGGATGTGCTCCGGATGCAGCAGCCGCCGGTTGGGTCGCTCCAGCAGCGGCGGCCCGACCCGGTAGCCGATCTCGTAGCCCACCATGTTGCCGGCGATCGCAGCGGTGACAAGGAGCAGGCAGACCAGCCAGATCGGCTCGTCGACGATCCCTTGGCTGACGAAGATGCCCAGGCTGAACAGCAGCGTGTCACCGGGCAGGAAGAAGCCGAGCAGCACGGCGCACTCGGCGAAGATGATCGCGATCGCGACCCACATCGCCCAGTTTCCGGCCTGGTTCAGCAGCGTCTCGGGGTCGAGCCATCCGGGCAGAACGGACGATGCGAGCACCGTGGAATCGGACGAGCTGAGCACGCGGCGAGCGTATCCGACCGACCCAACCCATCAGGGACGGCCGTCACGGTCGAGTGGTGGCCGCCAGCCGGATGCCGAACCCGACGAGCGCCGTGCCCATGACGGCATCCAGGCCCCGGCGTACCGCCGGCCGAGCGAAGACCCGACGCAGCGCGGCCACCAGGTTGGCCAGGATGCAGAACCAGGAGAGTGCGGTCGCGCCGGCGATCCCGGCCAGCAGCAGCGTCGCGCCGTACGCCGACCCATCGCCGACGAACTGCGGCATCAAGGCGACGAAGAACGCCGCCACTTTGGGGTTCAGCAGATTGCAGGTCAGTCCCTGGCGGAACGAAGTCCAGGCCGACTGCGGACCGCGCCCAGCGTCCGGCTCGGCCGGCTCGTCACGCTGGGACGCCGATCGCAGTGCGCGGATGCCGAGATAGAGCAGGTAGGCAGCACCCACCAGCTTCACGACTGAGAAGGCGACGGCCGACGCCTGCAGCAGCGCCGCGACTCCGATCGCAGCCGACACCGCCCAGACGAAGACTCCGGTGCCGACGCCGAGGGCCGCCGCCATGCCGCTGCGCACTCCGGACCGGACCGACCGGCGCACCACGATCGCGAAGTCGGGGCCGGGCGTCATCGCCGCCAGCAGCACGACGCCGACGAACGCGAGGACATGGGCGAC
>DATFRX010000156.1:0-9236 GCA_035262905.1 Nocardioidaceae bacterium | reverse complement strand
CGCGATGGACCGCGCAGAGCTCACCTTGGCTCCACGAGCCGTCGACGGTCACGTCGTGGTCGCGGGCGCGAAGCGCGGTGACGACGTCGTCGCCGTGGCGGGCTTCAACAACAAGGCTGCCGGGCTCGACCTGACGCGGATAGAACGAGCTGGGGAACGCCGCCGTGTGCCAGGCCGGTGCGTCGATCGCGCCTTGCAGATCGGGCCCCGAGCGCACCGGCTCTCGGCGGGCGACTTCGAGGAAGAAGTGGAACCCCCACTGGTCCTGGTTGTCGCCGCCCGGCGTGCCGAAGGCCATGACGGGTACGCCGTCGCGCAGCGCCATCGACGGCGAGAGCGTCGTACGCGGCCGACGACCCGGCGTGAGTGAGCTTGGCAGCCCTGGGTCGAGCCAGGTCATCTGGAGTCGCGAGCCGAGCGGGAAGCCGAGCGACTCCACCACCGGATTGCTCTGCAGCCAGCCACCGCTCGGCGTCGCGGCGACCAGGTTGCCCCAGCGGTCGACGACCGAGACCTGCGTGGTGTCGCTGTTCGGATCGCCGCCGAGTCCGGAGGCCTGGCGTCCGAGGGTCGGGAGTCGCGGCTCGCGGCCGTCCGGCGCGCCGGGACGCAGCTCCCACGAGGCATGCTCGCCGATCCGGCGCCGACGGTCCTTGTTGTACGGCTCGGACAGCAGCGTCTCGAGGGGAACGTCGTCGCCGGCGTCGCCGTACCACGCCTCCCGATCGGCGAACGCGAGCTTCGCGCCCTCGACGAGGACGTGGATGTAGTCGGGTACGTCCTCCGGCAGCTCCGACGGCAGCAGCGCGAGCTGTTGCAGGAACACCGGAGCCTGACTCCACGGGCCCGGCTTGCAGACGGTCCAGCCGTTCCACTCGTGGCTGACCGGCTGCTCGTAGGTCGCGGACCAGCCGGCGATGTCGTCGGCGGTGAGGGTGCCGGGATGGCGATCGCCGGAGCTGTCCCTCGTCGGTCGAGCGGCTGCCTCGGCGAGCACCTCGGCGACGAAGCCCTGCGACCAGGAGCGCCGGGCGGCATCGATCTGCGCCTCGCGGCTGCCACCGGCTCGCTCCGCCTCGTCGATGATCCGCTGCCAGGTCGCGGCGAGCGCGGGATTGCGCAACAGGGCACCGCCGACCGGCGCCTGTCCACCGGGCAGATACAGCGCGCCCGACCCCGTCCACTCGGTGCGGAACGTCTCGCGCATCCGCTCGATCGTGTGCGTCAGCTGGTGTACGGCCGGGTGTCCCCGCTCCGCATAGCCGATCGCGTACGACAGCACGTCGCGCACCGACCTGGTCCCGTGGTCCCGAAGCAGCAGCATCCAGGCGTCGAAAGCACCTGGCACCGGCGCGGCGAGTGGACCGGAACCGGGGACCAGGTCCAGACCCAGGTCGGTGTAGTGCTCGATCGTCGCCCCAGCCGGAGCCGGACCCTGGCCGCACACCACTGTCGGCTCGCCGCCGGCGGCCGCGAACAGGATCGGAACGTCGCCGGCCGGACCGCATTGGTGCGGCTCGACGACGTGCAGCACGAACCCGGCCACGACCGCCGCGTCGAACGCATTGCCACCGTCCTCGAGCACCGCCATCGCACTCGACGTCGCCAGCCAGTGCGTCGAGGACACCATCCCGAAGGTGCCCTGGAGTGTCGGCCTGGTGGTGAACATCGACCGGACGGGCTCAGGTCACAGGCCGCGGAGCCGCAGCACGACGCCGGCGTGGTCGGACGGCCACAGCCCGGTCGCCGGGTCGCGGTCGCTCACCTCGTTGCCGGTGATCTGGCCCCGGTCCACCTGCAGCGGCCCACCCGATGCCGTACGCCCGAAGACGAAGTCGATCCGGTGGTCGAAGCCGGCCGCGGTCGGGTCGTTGACCAGCTCCGACAGGCCGGAGGTCCAGCCCTGCTCGGCCGGCGCGTGCTGCAGCCACTCGTCGGTGAAGCCGCCCGATCCGGTGATCAGCTCGTACGGCGCCTTGTGCGGCACGTGGTCCTGCGGCTTCACCGAGTCGTTCAGCGGGTCGGTGTTGCAGTCGCAGACGAACACGTTGGTCCGGCCGGCCGCAGGTGCGTTGCCTAGCAGCTCGGCAGCCTGCGCTAGGGCGAGGTCGGAGCTGAACGCCTCGAGGTGGGTGTTGATGAACCGGAAGCGGGTCGACCCGGCCCGGACGTCGACCCACTGGTAGCCGCGGTCGAAGTTCAGAGTGTGGCCCAGGATGTCGACGTCCAGGTTGTGCGCGTAGATCGCACCGCCGTCGTCGAGAGCGGTGAGCCCGTCCTCGTCCCGCATCAGGATGACGTCGCGCATCGTCAGGCGAACGTCGCGGGCGTCGGCGCCGATCGTCCCGTTGAACGGGCTGCCGGTGAAGCTCGGCGCCTCCACGTCGGCCCGGTCGCCGACCGAGACCGCGGTGTAGTGCTCACCGCGGGCGGCCAGCGCGTCGAGCAGGAGCTGGAGGAAGTCGTAGTCGACGTGGGTCGCGTTGGGTACGGCGACCTGGTCGAGCTGCAGCGGGCCGGACCGCCAGAGCGCGACCTCCTGGAGGCCGATCAGATCCGGCTCGGTTCGTTCGATCTCGGATGCCAGCAGGCCGGCCCGTACCGGGAAGTTGGTCTGGTCCACGATGTCCCGCGTCACGTGGGTGGCGTTGCCGAGTGCGACCAGCACCTGCTGCGGAGTGCCACCGGCCGCCTGTGCCGCGAGCGCGGCCAGGACCGGACGGTTGATGTCCGCACCCAGATAGAGGTTGCGGGTCATCGCGGTCACCGGCTTGCCGGGCCGCGGCTTCGCGTCGGCGGTCCCTCCCGCGAGAGATCCGACGGCGAGCGTCAACACCGCTGCCAGGCCAAGGATGCGTGCACGACCGATCATGGATTCCCTCCCGGAGACTTCGGCGGCCCCATCCTTCATGGCGCATCGGCGCGCTGTCCATCATGGTTCGGTCATCGACGCCGAACTGTTGACTTTGGACCCTAGGCCGTCGGCGGCTCACGTCTCGATACTCGGCGTACCGCACGTCGATGGGACGACCATGGCAGCCGACACCGCCGATCAGGTTCCAGCCAACAGTCCGGACGAGGTCAAGCGGCGCGCCGCCGCCAAGGACGCCCGGGTGCCGGAGTTCGATCCGACGGTCGGGGTGCCCGTGGACATCACCCCGGAAGGGGAGCCGCCGAATCGGCTGGTGGTGATCGGCGACTCGCTGTCGCACGGCTTCCAGAGCGGGGCGATCTTCAACACCGACATCTCGTATCCGGCGATCATCGCGTACGAGCTCGGCTGGCCGGACTTCCGCTATCCCAGGTATCCCGGCGTCGGCGGCCTGCCGCTCAACGTCGAGTACCTGCTGCGCGATCTGGAACATCGGTACGGCACCAGCCTCAGCTTCTGGGAGGTGCCGCTGGCGCTGTTCCGGGCCCGCGGCTTCATGGACGAGGTCGAGGACTACTGGGAGCGCGGCGCTGGCGTCACGGTTCCGGCCCTGGCGACTCGCAACCACGCGCTGGCGGTCTACGGCTGGGATCTCCGCGACGCACTGTCGAAGTCGGCCGAGTCCTGCGGCAAGACGATCCATCGGCCGAACGACGACGTGCTTAATCAGATCGTCGAGAACAACGGCGAGCGCGCCGCCCTGAGGGTCTATCCGAACAATCCGAGCGAGCCAGGGTGGGCGAAGGAGACGCTCTTCGACGCCGCGGCTGCGCTCGGTGAGGAGAAGGACGACGGCACCGACTGTGGCATCGAGACCCTGATCGTGTTCCTCGGCGCCAACAACGCCTTGAAGTCGGTGACCAATCTCGACGTCACGTGGAGCCAGGACCCCGGCTTCCAGAACATGTCCGAGAAGAACAAGTACACGGTGTGGCAGCCCGCGCACTTCAAGACCGAGCTGGCCGAGGTCGTCACGGCGGTGAAGAACATCAAGGCCCGGCACGTGATCCTGTGCACCGTGCCGCATGTGACGGTGGCACCGATCGCCCGCGGCATCGGCGGCAAGCTGGAGCCCGGCTCACGCTACTTCCCCTATTACACCCGGCCCTGGATCGACGACGACGAATTCGACAAGGACCAGGACCCGCACCTGACGGCGGCCGAGGCCCGAGCTGTTGACTACGCGATCGACGAGTACAACGACGCGATCGAGACCGTGGTACGGGAGGCGCGGGCCGGCTCGGCGGGCGATCCGGCCCGGGACTGGTACCTGATGGACATCGCCGGGTTCCTCGATCGGCTGGCCGCCCGGCGCTACATCACCGACGTCAACGCCCGGCCGACGTGGTGGACGCAGTACCCGCTGCCGACCCGAGTCGGAGCGCTGCGGCCGACGCCGGACTCGCGCTTCACGGTCGGCGACGGACACGGCGGCCGGGGCCAGGGCGGGCTGTTCTCCCTCGACGGGGTGCATCCCACGACGGTCGGCTACGGCATCGTGGCGCAGGAGATGATCAACATCATGCGGCTGGCCGGGGTGGAGTTCCGTACTCCGCAGGGCGCGGTCCGGCCGGATCCGGTCACGGTCGACTTCGATCGGCTGATTCGGCGCGACACCCTGGTCCGGACGCCGCCGCAGATCCTCAGCCCGGGCGTCGAGATCCTGGGCTGGGCCGACGACACGCTCGACTGGGTCAAGCGGACACTGAGCTTCCGGGCCTGATTCCGCCGGCCGGCTGCCTGGACCCGGGCTGTGCGAGCATGCCGTGGCATGGGACGCGCATTCATCGGACTCGCCACCGGACTTCTCCTCGTCGTACCGACCACACCGATCGGCGCCGCCACCGCCGCGGTCGAAGCCGAGACGGCGGGGCAGGCCGCGTCGTCGGCCGCCGCCCGGACGCACACCGACCGGGAGCGGCGCTACCAGCGCAAGGTCTTCCACTGGACCAACGTCGCCCGTCGCCGGCACGACCTGCCGCCGTTGCACCGGGTCAAGTGCCTGCGGCGGATCGCGGTGCACTGGTCGGAGCACCTCGCGCGCACCGGCGACTTCGAGCACCAGAACCTGAACGTGATCTTCCGCCGCTGCGATCGCGCCAACGCGGCCGGTGAGAACATCGCCCGCGGCGGTGTCTCGCCCAAGCGGATGGTCCGGCTGTGGATGAACTCACCCGGCCATCGCGCGAACATCCTCAGCCGGCGCTACACGCACCTCGGCGTCGGTGCAGCGGTTCGCAACGGACAGTGGACCGGCGTCCAGGACTTCGCCCGGATCCGCCGCTAGAGCACTGCCTGCGCAGCCGCAGCCGACTCGTCAGCCGATCTCACGCGACGACCTCTGCCACCGCGGCGACGAAGCCGTCGAGCTGCTCGTCGGTGACTGCCAGGCTCAGCGCCAGGTAGCCCCGGCCCGCGATGTAGTAGCCCCGGTCCAGTAGCGCGAGGAACAGCAGTTCGCGGAGTCGCTCGTCGGCGCCGGTCAGGTCCTCGACGCGGCGGATCGGGGCAGTGGTGGCGTGGATGTTCATCAGCGTGCCGAGGCCGGTGACCTGGTACGGCGCGTCTGCCCGGCCGAACATGTCGTTCAGCCGATCGCGCAGCGCGTCGCCGCGGGCGGTGTGCCACTCGGCGACGTCGGGCGTGTAGACGCGGGTGAGTCCGGCCTGCCCGGCGACCATCGACGCCAGGTTGTTGTTGAACGTGCCGGCGTGGGGGAGCGGGGTCGGGCTCGAGGGATCGAAGACCGCCATCACGTCGGCCCGACCGCCGAAGGCGCCGAACGAGAATCCGCCGCCGAGGTACTTGCCCAGCGTGGTCAGATCGGCGTCGATCCCGAGCAGCGGTTGGATGCCGCCGCGACCGATCCGGGACGTCATGACCTCGTCGAGGATCAGCAGCGCTCCGGTCGCGTCGCACGCCGAGCGCAGCGCCTGGAGGAACTCCGGCTCGCCGGGGATGCAGCCGCCGGCGCCGAGCATCGGCTCGACGAGGACGGCGGCCAGCGCGTCGGCCTGCTGCTGGACGAGCTTGGCGGCCTGCTCGGCGTCGTTGTAGGAGCCGAGCACGACGTCGTACGGCGCGTTCACCGGCGACGGGTCGTAGGGGAAGGTCAGCAGCCCGCCGTGGTAGCCGCCGCGGAAGGCCAAGATCCGGTCGCGGCCGGTGAATGCCCGGGCGGCAGACAGCGCCATCAGGTTGGCCTCCGTGCCGGAGTTGGTGAACCGGACCCGCTCGATCGTGGGGAAGCGATCGCACACCGCCCGGGCCATCGCGACCTCGCGGGCCGTGTGCGCGCCAGGCCCGATGCCCTCGCGGAGCGCGCCGGTTACGGCATCGGCGATGGCCGGGTCGGAGTGGCCGTACAGCCCGGCTGAGAAGTTGCCGAGCAGGTCGACGTACTCGTGCCCGTCGACGTCGATGAGCCGGCTGCCCTCGGCCCGGCTGACCCGGATCGGGAACGGCGGGTGATAGAGCACGGTCCGGGTGTTGCCGCCCGGGAGCAGGCCGACGGCCTCCTCGTGCAGGGCGCGGGTCTTCGGTCGGCGGTCGACGTAGTGTTGCCGGGCGGTGGCAAGTGCCTCGTCGATCCGGTCGGTCGTCGTCACCCGGTCAGTCTGGCGCAACCCCTGCCGGGCGATGCCAGACGCGGGATCTGGCACGGTGTCCTTGACGACGGTGAAGCGCCCGGAGACGATTGCACTGTGAGCAACACGTTGAGGATTACGCAACAGCGATGAGAGTCCTGATCGCCGACGCCTTCCCGGAGAACCACCGCGCTCGCCTCGCCGAGCGGGGCCACGAAGTCGTCTTCGAGCCGGACACGACAGCCGACCAGCTGCCTGCGCGGATCGCCGGATTCGAGGCCGTCGTCGTGCGCAGTACACGGGTCACCGCCGACACGTTGCAAAAGGCCGACGTGCTGCGGCTGGTCATCCGGGCCGGGTCCGGGACGAACACCATCGACACCGAGACCGCGACCGAGCTCGGCATCCATGTCTCCAACGTGCCCGGCCGCAACGCGGTGGCGGTCGCCGAGCTCGCCTTCGGCCTGCTGCTCGCCCTCGACCGGCGGATCCCCGACAACGTGCACGACCTGCGCGAGGGCGATTGGAACAAGAAGCGCTATGCCAAGGCCCGCGGCATCTCGGGTCGCAACATCGGCGTCGTCGGCCTCGGCCAGATCGGGCTCGCCTTCGCCGAGCGGGCGGCTGCCTTCGGTGCCCACCTCCATGCCGTCGCGAAGCCGGACCGGGACTCCGAGAAGGCGGCTCGCGCCGATGCGGCCGGCATCGCCTACGTCGACGACCTGGCGACTCTCGCCCGTACCTGTGACGTGCTCTCCTTCCACCTGCCGGCCGCCGACGGGACCCGCGGGCTGGTCGACCGGGACCTTCTGGCCGAGGTGCAGCCCGGCGCGATCATCCTGAACACGTCACGCGGTGAGATCATCGACGAAGACGCGCTGATTGAGGCGATGGACGCCAAGGGGATCCGGGCCGGGCTGGACGTCTACGTCGACGAGCCGGGGAAGTCGACCGGGCAGATCGACTCCCGGATCGCCCGGCATCCCAACGTCTACGGCACCCATCACATCGGGGCGTCGACCGAACAGGCCCAGCAGGCGATCGCCGAGGAGGTCGTACGGATGCTCGATGCCTACCAGTCCGGCAAGGTCCTCCATTGCGTGAATCTCGATCCCGAGACGGTCGGCTGACCATGCGGCCGCCGCGGCTGCACGTCGTCGGCTCGGAGTTGGCATCCGAGCTGGCCGAGGTCGGCTATGAGTCGCTGACCCCCGACAACGCAGCCCGGCTTCGCCGACTGGCCAGCGACGGCGCCTTCGTCCAGACGCCGGAGCCGTCGTACGTGGTCTACGAGCTGGCGTCCGGCGGACATCGGCAGACCGGCGTGGTCGTCGAGGTCTCGATCGACGACTACCGGGCGGGCCGGATCCAGGCGCACGAGGGCACCGACCCGACCCGGGTCGCGCGACTCGGCGAGGTGCTCGACGCCACCCGGCTCGAGCTGGTGCCGCTCACCCTGACCCACGATCCGTCGCCGGAGCTCCGTACGGCGCTGGCGACGACGTCGGCCGGTGAGCCCGACGTACGGATCAGCACGGAACGGGTCGACCAGGCGGCCTGGATCGTCCGCGACCCGGATGTCGCGAAGGCGATTGCGACCGCGCTGCCCAGGACGCCGGCCCTCTACATCGCCGACGGCCATCACCGGATCGCGGCTGCCGAGCAATACGCCGCCGCCCGGCCCGGCACCGGCGAGCGGCGGCCGGTCGACTTCGTGCTCGGCGCACTGTTCCCGTGGGACGAGGTGCGGATCCTGGGCTACCACCGCACGGTGGGCCGGCCCGACGGTTCCACAGCCGACCTGGTCGAGGCGTTCGCCCGGCAGCCCGCGGTCGAGAGCGTCGATGGGTACGACACCGCCGAGGCGGCTGCTCCTGCGCCGGGCCGGATCACGATGCATCTGGACGGCCGCTGGTATCAGATCCGGCTGCGACCGCCGCCCGACGACGCCGGACCCCGCGAGTCCCTCGACCTGGCGATCCTCGAATCGGAGGTGCTCGGTCCGGCGCTGGGGATCGTCGACCCGGCGTCGGACTCCCGGGTCGTGCCGGTGCCGGGGACGGTCGACCCGATCACCCTTGCCGCCCGATGCGCCGAGCAGATCGAGATCGGGTTCCTGCTGCATCCGCCCACGACCGACCAGGTCCGGGCGGTCTCGGACGCCGGCCAGGTGATGCCGGCCAAGGCGACCTGGTTCGACCCCAAGGCGCGGACCGGACCCTTCTTCCGCGACCTGAGCTGATCCGTACGCTGAGCCGGTGACGATGCCGCTCGACCCGCCGTACCCGCTCGAGCCCGGTCGCGACGAGATGCACGCGATGCTGGAGCAGATCGCCGCCGCCGTGGTCGACTTCGTCGAGGGCCTGCCGCGGGCGCCGTCGGTCGGGCCAGACCTGGTCGATCCGCTGCGCTCAGAGTTGCTGGCCCCGCCCGCCGACGAGCCGAAAGCGTTCGCCGGGCTGCTCGACCAATGGCGGCGGGCCGCGGCCCACGCTGTCGAGACGGCCGGACCGAGCTACCTCGCCTACATCCCCGGCGGCGGACTCTTCACGGCGGCGCTCGCCGAACTGCTGGCCCAGTCGTTCAACCGCTACACGGGTGTCTCGGCGCTCTCGCCGGGTCCGGTGGCGATCGAGCACGGTGTGCTGCGCTGGCTGTGCGGCGTCTTCGGCCTGCCGGGCGGCGCGAGCGGACTGGTGACGACCGGCGGGTCGCTC
>DATFRX010000155.1:0-3314 GCA_035262905.1 Nocardioidaceae bacterium | reverse complement strand
GCCGCGTCAGCGCGTACCGAGACGATCATCTTTGGGCCTGCCGACTTCATGGCCTCTATCAACATGAAGTCTCTGGTGGTGGGCGAGCAGCCGCCCGGGTATGACGTGGGCGATGCCTACCACTACATCCTGATGCGCATTCTGATGGCGGCGCGGGCGTACGACCTGCAGGCGATCGACGGGCCCTATCTGCAGATCCGCGACGTCGAAGGCTTTCGCCGGGTCGCCGGGCGATCCGCTGCGCTTGGCTACGACGGCAAGTGGGTGCTGCACCCGGGCCAGGTCGACGCGGCGAACGAGGTGTTCAGCCCGCGGCAGGCCGACTACGACCACGCCGAGAACATCCTCGACGCGTACGAGTGGTTCACCTCGGCGGCCGGCGGTGCCAAGGGCTCGGCGATGCTCGGCGACGAGATGATCGACGAGGCATCGCGCAAGATGGCGCTCGTCGTCGCCGCCAAGGGCCGGGCCGCCGGCATGAGTCGCACCGATCGCTGGTCGCCGCCGCAGGACTGAGCGGGGGCGGACATGTCGTACACTCCGCTCCCGTAGGCCGGACTCGCGGACTCCGCCGTAGCTGTCACGATGGAGGCGACTCCGTCTGAAGTACAGCGGGGCTTCCATTCGTCGTGAACTTGGGACGTGATCGCTCGGTGACCGCCATGAAACGTCGCGCGTACATCCATGTCGGCTGCCGGAAGTCCGGGACGTCGGCATTGCAGGCGGCCTTGCGAGCCTCGACCGAGGCGGTGACGGCCGCGGGCCTCGGGATGCCGCTGCCTGAGCGGATCGACCACTACAACCGCGTCCTGACGCCGCTGACCTCGTTCGACGAGGATTCCGAGGTGCCACCGAAGGTCCACAAGGCGCTGGCCGAGCTCGCGTCGACGATGGCGGACGCGCCGGGGTCCCGTCTCTTGCTGACGATGGAGGACCTCGCCGAGCTGGACGCCCGCCGAGCCGCGCTGCTGTTGGAGGCACTGGACGACGACTTCGAGGTTCACGTCATCGTGACCGCTCGCGACTGGGCACGGCAGATTCCGTCGGAGTGGCAGCAGGACGTCAAGCAGCGGTCGGTGATGTCGTACGACGACTTCGTCAAGGCGGTGCAGCACCGAACCGCCGACGCCGAGACCTACTACGCCCGCCAGGACGTACCGGCGATCGCGGCCCGCTGGGGTGCGCAGCTACCGCCCGAGTGTGTGCATGTGGTCGCGGTTCCGCAGGGATCCGACAGCCATCGATTGTTCGAGCTGTTCGCCGGCATCCTCGATCTCGACCCGTCGATCCTGCAGGCCACCGGCGGTCGCAACCCCTCGCTCGGCTACGAGCAGGCCGAGACTTTGCGCCGGGTCAACGTCGCCCTCGGCGACCGGCTGTCCAACTTCCGGCGCGACTACCGCTTCGCGGTGCGGGCCTTCGTCTATCACGGCGCGCTGCGGCAGCAGGAGGGAATGCCGCTGCGGCTGCCGCCCGACCTGGCCGGATGGTGCCACGAGGCGACCGAGGCCCAGGCCAAGGAGCTGGTCGCGCGCGGCTACGACATCGTGGGCTCGGTCGACGACCTGATCTCGCCGAGTCAACCGGCCGCCACCACCGACTACCGGGAGGTCACGGACTCCCAGGTCGCCAGCGTGGCGGTACGTGCACTGGCCGATCTCGCCGTGCTCCGGCACCGGGAGAACCGGGAGGCCGCCGCCGCTCAGAAGGCGAACACCGGTGGGCAAGGGCGTCAGCCGATGCCGCCACCGAGCGATGGCCCGACCGAGCGGCTGGGCCGACGGGTCGACCGGGTCCTGCGCGGCGTCCGCAGCCGGCTGCGCCGCCACGAGGAGTAGATCGAAAGGCCCCCCAGGTATGGTGTCCGCGAACGTGGGGCTCGGGTCAGTGGGAGGAATTTCAGCGTGGGTCGAGTGGTCCTGCACGTCGGTGCGATGAAGACGGGCACGTCCTTCGTGCAGTCCATCCTCTTCTCGCAACGGGATGTACTCGACAAACAGGACGTGGCGCTTCTCGGTGGCCGCGAGCCGGTGATTCGGGCGATCCAGGGTGTGATCAACCCGGGGCGCTGGGGCGCTACTCCGGATGAGAGCTGGTCGGACTTCGCAGCCAAGGCGAAGGACAGTCCGCAGACCCTGATCGCGTCGATGGAGTTCCTGAGCTTCGCCAACGACAAGCAGGTCGCCGAGTTCGTCGAGCCGTTCGCGGGCGTGGAGCTGGACATCGTCGTGACGGTCCGCGACGAGTTCCGGGCGATTCCCGCGCAGTGGCAGAGCTACTGCCGAAGCCTGGGGACGTCCGGCTGGGCCAGGTACCTACGCCAGATCGCCGGACCCAAGTCGGCCAGGCGCAGCATGGCCTTCCGTACCTTCCGCCGGGCTCGGAGCATCCCGGCCATGCTCGAGCGCTGGCATGCCCAGCCGGGGGTCTCGTCGGTGCACGCCGTCATCGTGCCGCGTTCGAGCTCCGCGCCAGACGAGCTGTGGAACCGCTTCTGCACCGCTGCCCGCATCGACGCAGCGCCGTTCCGGGTCGCCGACGCCAAGTCCAACGCCTCGCTCGGTTACGGCTCCTGCGACTTCCTGCGCCGGATGAACTCCCACCTCGACGGCGTCGACCGCCTGGTCTACCGACGCGTCATGCGTACGGTTGCGCCGGATGTCCTGGGTCCGCTCCGCGAGGACGAGTCACGCCCCGGTTTCGACAGCCGTGGCGCGGAGTTCGCCGGCTCGCGGAACCAGCAGATGATCGACACGCTGAGCTCGGGCCGATTCGTCGTCCACGGCGACCTCGCCGAGCTGTCGGCACCGGAGCGCCCCGAGGGATATCCGGACAAGCCGGCCCGAGCGCCGAGGGCGGAGACCAAGGCCGCCGCCGCGGCGATGTGGACCTACCTCACCGAGAAGTCGGGCAAGCCCCGGCGCTCACCGAAGGGCCTGGACAACACCATCGAGGCGACCGCGAAGCTCATGCGCCGCATGAATGGCTGGTGACCCGATGGCCGGCACCCGCGAACCGGCCGTCGTCACCCGGTCGTCTCGCACGCTGTCCGCCGCCGTCCTGGCGACCCTGCTCGCGGCGTGCTCGTTCACCTCGTCCAATCCGGACACGTCTGCGGAGACACCGACGCCGACGGCGGACCCGCTCTCGGACGTCACCGACATCCATCCCTCCGGTGCGGAGTCCAACCGGCCGAACCTCGTGCTGATCATGACCGACGACATGCGCGCCGACGAGCTGCGCTGGATGCCGCGGACCCGGCACTTCTTCGCCGACAAGGGGGTGGACTTCGTGAACGCCTTCGCCTCGCACCC
>DATFRX010000154.1:0-7351 GCA_035262905.1 Nocardioidaceae bacterium | reverse complement strand
GTGACTTCGTGTCGTTCGCCGGCAAGTTCGTCGAGCCGCGCCAACCGGGTGGCTGGCTCGACCCCGGCCCGTTCGGCTGCCTCGGCGCCGGGCTCGGTGCCGCGATGGCGGCCCGGATCGCTCGGCCCTCGTCCCAAGTCGTTCTGCTGCTCGGCGACGGCGCGGCCGGCATGTCGCTGATGGACGTCGACACCCTCGTACGGCACGACCTGCCCGTCGTCATGGTGGTCGGCAACAACGCGGCATGGGGCTTGGAGAAGCACCCGATGCAGTTCCTCTACGGCTACCACGTCGCCGCCGAGCTGACGCCTGGCACTCGGTATGACGAGGTGGTTCGAGCGCTCGGCGGCGGCGGAGAGACCGTCACCGCTCCGTCGGACATCGAGCCCGCGCTGGACCGGGCCTTCGGCTCCGGCGGGCCCTATCTGGTCAACGTCCTGACCGATCCGGAGATCGCCTATCCCCGCAACACCACCGGCGTGTGATGGCCCAGGTCGAGTCGGGCACGCCGTCGCGGATTGAGATCCGGCTGGCGGAGCCGAGTGAGTACGCCGTTGTCGGCGACCTGACGGTCGAGGCGTACACCGCGGACGGCTACCTCGGGGAGTCCGACGACTACGCCGACCATCTGCGCGATGCGACCAGCCGGGCGGTCGATGCGGAGTTGTGGGTCGCCGCCGACGACAGTGGTGTGCTCGGTTCGGTGACCTACTGTCCGCCCGGGTCGCGCTGGTGCGAGTTGGCGACCGAGCCGGACCAGGGCGAGTTCCGCATGCTGGCCGTGGCACCGGCGGCTCGGCGCGCGGGCGTCGGCCGGGCCCTCGTCGAGCTCTGCATCGCACGCTCACGGACGCTCGGACATCGCGAACTCGTCATGTGCAGTCTGGAGGAGATGACGGCGGCGCATCGGTTGTACGGCCGGCTGGGTTTCGTCCGGGCGCCGGAGCTCGACTGGGAGCCGGTGCCCGGCATCGTGCTGCTCGGCTTCCGGCTGCCGATACTCAGCCGAGTCGACTCAGAAACCGATCCCGGTTGACGATCACCCGGCTCACCTCGCCGTGGCCGACGACCGTACCGTCGGCATGCTCGGCCGCGACCGAGAAGCGGACCAGCCGGCCGTCCACATGGGTCACGGCGGCTCGTACGACGAGCTGAGCACCGACCGGACTGGGTCGCTCGTGGGCGATGGTCACACGGGAGCCGACCGACGTGCGTTCGGCATCCAGCCCGGAGTCGATCGCCTCGCAGGTCGCAGCCTCGCACCACGCGAGCAGCCGGGGCGTCGCCAGGACCGGCAGGGCACCGCTGCCCATCGCACTGGCGGTGTCGGCTTCGGTGACCGTACGGGTGATGGAGGCGGACCGTCCCACGTCGATGCCGGCAGTCATGGTGAGGATGGTCGCACGACGGGTCGCGCCGCGGACAACGGGCGGCGGATCGCCTGGGTAGGCGGAGGAATCAGCGAGGGCGGTCGATGCGCATGTCGACGGGCGCGCCCAACTGCACCTGAACCTCGTGGATCGAGAAGAGCACCCGCTCCCGCAACTGCTGCGGGGCCTCCTCACAGCAAGAGCGAGCAACCAGCGTCTTCACGATGCGATCCAGGTCGTACTTCTCGAGGCACGGGTGGCACTCCTCGAGGTGCTCCCGGATCTCAACGCCGCTGGCGTCGTCGATCTCGTGGTCGAGGAACAGATAGAGCTGCGCGAGAATTTGAGCGCAGTCATGTGCGTGCGGCTTGCCGCAACTCATCACCGGTCACCTGCTCCAGATGCGGCCATTCCACGGTCGCGAGCGTAGTTCTCCAGCAGCTTGCGCAACTGACGCCGCCCGCGGTGCAGCCGAGACATCACGGTGCCGATCGGCGTGTCCATGATCTCGGCGATCTCCTTGTAGGGAAAGCCCTCGACGTCGGCCAGGTAGACCGCGAGCCGGAAGTCCTCCGGCAACTCGGCGAGAGCGTCCTTGACATCTGAGTCGGGCAGGTGCTCCAGCGCCTGCATCTCCGCGGACTTCAACCCACTCGACGTGTGGGACTCCGCGGCGGCCAGCTGCCAGTCCTCGATCTCTTCGGTCATGTGCTGGGCAGGCTGCCGCTGCTTCTTGCGGTAGGAGTTGATGTAGGTGTTGGTCAGGATCCGATACAGCCAAGCCTTCAGGTTGGTTCCCGGCTTGAACTGGTGGAAGGCGCTGTACGCCTTCGCAAAGGTTTCCTGGACCAGATCCTCCGCATCGGCGGGCTTGCGGGTCATCCGCAAGGCCGCGGAGTAGAGCTGGTCGATGAACGGCAGGGCATCCCGCTCGAAACGCGCGGCACGGGCCTCCGGCGTCTCATTGGCTACGTCGACCGGCTCCTGGTCGATGTCATTGACTTCTGTCATCGATGACAAGCCTACCGGCGGCCACTGGTCGGGCAGGGTTGCGAGCACCGACACCTCCGTTGAAGTAGATCAGCTGACATCTGTTTCAACCGGATCGGCCGGCGGGTTGTTCCCCGGGTTACTGTCGCGCGCGGCGATCGACCCAGCTCGCGACCGCGTCGACGACGGCGTCCAGCGCCTGGTCAGGGGTGGTGGCAGCCCGCTTGGGGACCTTGAACGAGTGATCGGCGTCCGGAATGCCCACCAGGCTCTGCTGCAGCGGGAACTCCTCCGGTCCGCCGAACGAGTCCCGCTCGCCCTGCACCACCAGGGTCGGCAGCTCGGAGCCGAGCAGCTCGTCGATACGGGACTTTTCGGGCCGACCGGGCGGATGCAGCGGGAAGGCCAGCGCGACCACACCGACCGCGCCGACCTGCCGCCCGGTCCGGCAGGCGACCCGGGCACCGGCGCTGCGGCCGCCCACGAACATCGGGGTCTGCGGCCGGAGCCGGTTGACGACCGCCAGGAAGCCCTCGTCGAGCGCCTCCGGACGAGACGCGATCCGCCGGCCGGCGATCCGCCACGGCTGCTCGACCAGAGCGACCGAGATGCCGCGGCGGGGCAGTTCGCCGGCCAGGGCGGCCAGGTCCCGAGCCTCGATCCCACCGCCGGCGCCGTGCGTCAGCACCAGGGTGGCCCGCGGGCGCGGCGATCGCCGCTGGACCAGGCGAGCGGGTCCCTGTGGCGTCTCGATCACCCGGCGATCGGTCACGACGCGTCCTCGTCGGCCCCCTCGGCCGGCAGCGGATCGACCAGCTCCGGCCCGTTGTTGCGTACGTTGTTGACCTGCTTCGACACGGGGTAGATCTCCAGGCTCCCGGCCGGCGGCGGCGCCATCAGCTTCCGGATCGCGTCGACGTCGTCGAGCCGCGGGTCGAGCCACGCCTCCCAGTTCTCCGGCGCGACCGTCATCGGCATCCGGTCGTGGATGTGGCCGACGTCGTCGGTCGCGGACGTCGTGATGATCGTGTACGTGACCAGCCAGGCATCCGGATCGCCGTCCGGCTTGTCCTTGTCGCGCCAGAACTCGTAGAGACCGGCCAGCGGCAGTACGTCGCCGTCCTTGGGGTGCAGGTAGAACGGCTGCTTCAGTGGCTTACCGGACTTGCCGAGCTGCTCGGTTGGGAACCACTCGTAGAAGCCGTCGATCGGAATGATCAGCCGCCGCTTGGCGAACGGCCGCCGGAACGACGGCTTCTCGTGGACCGTCTCGGCCCGGGCGTTGATCATGCGACCGAGCTTGGGCTCCTTGGACCACGACGGCACCAGGCCCCAGGTCAACGTACGCAGCTGGCGGACCGGCTTTGCGTCGTCCGGCGAGTCCTTCGGGAGCCGGGCCAGCACCACCGGCGACTTCTTGGTCGGAGCCACGTTGTAGTCCGGAGACAGCTGCTCCTGGACGTCGATCTGATCGACCTCGAACTCGGCCGCGAGGTCGTCGGCCGACCGGCTGGAGGCATACCTACCGCACATACGGGCAGCCTGCCACAGTCAGCCGACACCTCCGGAGGTGTCACTCCGCATGGCAGGTGCGCACTCCGCACGGCGGCGATGCCGTGCGGAGTGCGCCCGTACCACGAGAACGTGGTGTCCGTGACCGGACCCTGAATCCGCCTCCGAGCCAAGGTTCGTGCAACCTCGCAGGTCGGGCTGGACGTACTAGGGATATGAGGCCATCCTCGTCGGCCGGCCGGGACGATCAGTTCCGGCTGTACGTCACCCAGCGGCGAGGCGGACTGCTGCGGGTGGCGACACTGCTGTCGGCCGGCAACGCCCATCGGGCCGAGGACCTGGTCCAGAACGTCCTGCTGCGGATGTACGTGTCGTGGCCGCGGATCCGGTCGGACACCCGCGACGCGTACGCCCGCAAGATGCTGGTGAACGCCGATCTCGACGAGCGGCGCCGGCGCCATGCCCGGGTCGAGGTGGCGTACGCCGAGGTGCCGGACGACGTCATGGTCGAGGACGCCGAACCTACCGACACCGAGGCGGCCGTGTTCCGGGCGCTGGCCGAGCTGCCACCTCGGATGCGCGCCGCCGTCGTTCTCCGGCATGTGGCCGACGTCAGCGTGGCCGAAACCGCCGATGCCCTGGGCTGCAGCGAGGGCACCGTCAAGAGCCAGACCGCCCGTGGGCTGGCGCAGTTGCGGACCGCGCTGAACGGCAACGCCACCGTCGAGAGAGGACATCGACATGATTGACATCGAGCGGCTGCTGGACCAGACGGCCCGGTCGGCCGAGGCCACCCCGTCGCCGGAGGTGGTCGAGGCGGATGTCCGCCGGGCCCGGTCCGCCCTGCTGCAACGGCGCCGCCGCCGCGCGGTCTGGACGTCGGTCGCGAGTACGGTCGCCGTCGCGGCCGTGATCGGAGCCGCGGTCGTCGTTGGCGCCGATCGCAACGCCGACACGCCCACGGCGCAGCCCAACGCGACCCAGTCGCAGGGTCAGGCGCCGGCCGACGACGGAGTCGACCTGGTCACGTACAACGGCGAACAGCCGCCGGGGTTCATCGTCAACCTCGTGCCGGAAGGCTGGTACATCCAGAAGCCGGACCACGGCGCCTACAGCCTGGCGATCGCGAGGGACGGCGACACGTCGTCGCCGGACGCCTTCGTCGGCAAGCTCGTGGTCGGACTGCTGAGCAGCGACGCGTCGGTGCCGACGCACGGCGAGCCGGTCGACATCAACGGGCGAGAGGGCGTGATCAGTCCGTCCGACGGGGGTGTCACGACGCTGACCTTCCCGTACACCGACGGTCGCTACGTCCAGATCCAGGCCTGGAGCATGGCCGACCTCGGCTGGTCCAACGACCAGCTGGTGCGATTCGCCGAGGGCATCACGGTGACGGCGAGCGCGAAGGCCGGCGTCGGCTGACCGACTCGGCGGGTCAGCGCGCCAGCTCCTCGAGGAGCAGCGAGGCGGCGTCATGCGAGCTCGGGAGGCCCTCGATCCACGCCCGTAGCTCTCCACTGTCGAGGCCGACTGCCGATCGGCTCATGAGGAGGACCCGCAACGCCTCGACCTGACCGGCCAGCTCGCCGCGGCGCCGAACCAGGGCCACGGCGCGATGCACTCCGACCCGGGCCAGCGTCTCGCCGCCGGAGAAGACTGACCGCAGGCCGTCCGCCGCCTCGGCCATCCGCAGGGCGGAGCCGAACCGCCGGGTGACCGAGGTTGACCTGCCGTCGGCGGCCACGTCGGCCCGACGGGCGACCTGGTCCGCCTCGACCACGACGAGTGCCCGTTCGTCCGCGACCCGGGTGCCCCGGACCTCCGCCTCGCGGTAGATCTCGCCCAGCCGACTGCGCAGATGCGCCAGGCTGGCGAGGCCGGTCAGCGGGTCGTCGCACGACAGCCCGTGCAGGTAACGCAGCGACACCTCGGTCCAGGCCAGACAGAGGTCGCGTACGACCCGGTAGTCCGGCTCGCCGACGCCGGCCGCCGCGTAGGCCGACTCGAGGTCCGCGACGACCTCGTCGAGGGGTACGCCGTCGCCGGCCAGGTCGCGGCCGGCTTCCACGACGGCGACTCCCACGTCGCGGCCGGCGCGCAACGCGTCGAACACCGGACCGAACTCGCGCGGGATCGACGTACTCCGTCCGGTCAGATCCTTGCGCCGGGCCAGATGGGCGAAATGCACTGCTGCCACCTCCCTCGCCTGATGAGACGGGCGAGCCCTCCGGTCATGACGCCGTTTCGGGGCAGAAGTCGACGAAATCCCCACCCCGCTGACAGACACATCGGACGAATGTGCGTATGCTGTCCGACACCCGTGGTCCGTGTGTCTTGTTTGCGCGGTACAAGCAGTCCGACTCGGACCCATCGACGACTCGCGATGGATATGACTGACTACACCACGACGGAAACCAGCGACCCCGAACTCATCTCCCAGGTCCGCGCCGGAGACATCGACGCCTACGGCCTGCTCTACGACCGCCATCGCGACGCCGCGATCCGGCTCGCCCGGCAACTGACGTCCGGAACCGAGGCCGACGACCTCGTGTCCGAGTCGTTCGCCAAGCTGCTGAAGGTCATCCAGGGCGGCGGTGGTCCGGACGTCTCGTTCCGGGCCTACCTGCTCACCTGCGTACGCCGGATCCACATCGACCGGCTCCGGGCCGGCGATCAACTGGAGTCCACCGACAACCTCGAGCTGTTCGACCCCGGAACGCCGTTCGAGGACCCGGCGCTGGACGACTTCGAGCGGGTCGCGACGGCGCGCGCCTTCGCCTCCCTGCCGGAGCGGTGGCAGTTGGTGCTCTGGCACACCGAGGTGGAGGGCGACAAGCCCGCCGACATCGCGCCGCTGCTCGGCATGACCGCCAACAGCGTTGCTGCAATGGCCTATCGGGCCCGCGAGGGCCTGCGCCAGGCCTACCTGCGCGCCCATCTCGCCGACACCGCCGACGAGACCTGCCGCTGGGTCACCGAGCACCTCGGCGGCTTCGTCCGCGGTGGACTGTCGCGGCGGGACCACGCCAAGGTGGAGCGGCACCTCGACGAGTGCCGTCAGTGCACCGCCGTCTACCTCGAGTTGGTCGAGGTCAACTCCAACCTGCGGGTACTGCTGGCCCCGATCCTGCTCGGCGCCGCCGCGGCCGGCTACCTTACTGCAGCCGGTCACACCGGCATCGGCCTGGCCGCACCGCGATTGTTGCGTGGTCGCAAGGTGCTTCGCAGTCACCAGGGCGCCGCAGCCGCGGCGGTCGCAGCCGTCGCCGTCACGGCGATCGCGGCGACCGCCGTGATCGGCTCCCGCAGCACCGAGTCGGATCAGAGCAGCGGACCCGGCGTCAGCAGCAGCAAGCTCACCAACGACGACGGGACTGACGGCACCGACTCGACCAAGTCGACCGACCGCGCCGACCGGCGAGACCGACCGGACCGCGGCGACCATCGCGGCCACGCCCGGGACCGCCGCAACGATCTGG
>DATFRX010000153.1:0-5856 GCA_035262905.1 Nocardioidaceae bacterium | reverse complement strand
CCCCGGCGGCAAGCTGCTGGCTGCGCTCGCTGGGACGGTGATGCCGCGTACGGCGGGATTCAACTCGGTCGACTATGGCAGCGTCCAACCCGAGACCCTGGCGGTCACCGACGGCCTGATGTTCATCGGCGGCGGCAGCGCCAGTACGGCCGGCGGGATCAAGGTGTCCACCTTCTTCCTGCTCGCCTTCGTGATCTGGGCCGAGGTGCGCGGCGAGCGCGACGTCAACGTGGGGCCACGGCGGATCAGCAGCGCCACGCAGCGCCAGGCGCTGACCGTCGCGTTGCTGAGCCTCGGGGTGATCGCGGTCGGCACGACCATCTTGCTGCCGCTCACCGACCGGGCCTTCGACGCGGTCGTGTTCGAGTCGATATCGGCCTTCTCGACGGTCGGCCTGACGACGGGAATCACCCCGGACCTGTCAAACTCGGCACAGGTCGTGGTGATGGTGCTGATGTTCATCGGCCGCGTCGGGCCGATCACCGCGGCGTCGGCACTCGCCTTGCGCAGCCGGCGCCGGCTCTACCAGTTGCCGGAGGAACGGCCGATCGTCGGATAGGAGCGGCATGACCAAGGACGGGACGAGCGGCGACGGCGAGCCGGTGGTGGTCGTCGGCCTCGGCCGGTTCGGCGGCGCCCTGGCACGATCCTTGGTCCGAATGGGTCACGACGTCCTCGCCATCGACCACGACGCGGCGCTGGTGCAGCGGTGGGCGAGCGAGCTGACTCACGTGGTCGAGGCCGACAGCACCGACCCGGAGGCGCTCAAGCAGCTCGGCGTCTCGACCTTCTCGAGGGCCGTCGTCGGCATCGGGACCCACATCGAGGCCAGCGTGCTGACCGTGCTGTCGCTGATCGAGGTCGGGGTCACCGACGTGTGGGCCAAGGCCATCACCAAGCAGCACGGCAAGATCCTGGAGCGGGTCGGCGCGTCGCATGTCGTCTACGTCGAGACCGCGATGGGGGAGCGGATCGCCCACCTGGTCTCGGGCGCCATGATCGACTACATCGAGTTCGACGACGGGTTCGCGATCGCCCGTACGAAGGCGCCGGTCGAGTCGTGCGACAAGAAGCTCGGCGAGTCGGCACTCCGGACGAGGTACGGCATCACCGTCGTCGGTGTGAAGCGGCCGGGGGAGGACTTCACGTACGCGCGGCCGGAGACCAAGGTGCATCGCGGCGACCAGCTGATCGTGTCCGGCGCCACCGACCTGGTGGAGCGGTTCTGCTCGCTGACGCAGCGGTCGGCGAACTGACGCAGCGCGCTGTCGTATTGCCGTGGGCGTTCTCGCCGAGAACCGGTTACCCTTAGTGATATGCGTCAGGCACTGCTTCTTCCAAGGCCGCACTGACTCGACCTTCAGTCAGTGCGGCGGCCCCTCCTGTGTGAGGGGCTTTGTCATGTCGGCATCATGTGCAGTCTGACGAGGAGAACCAGGAGAGACCCGTGAGCAGCGACCGAGAGCCGTCCGCGACCTACGAAGTCGCGGCCCTGCACAAGAAGTGGCGACCGGTGTGGGAGCGGCTGGACCCGTTCCGGGCCGACGCCAAGGCGACCGAGACCGCGCCGGATCCGCGGGAGCGTCGCTACGCCCTGACGATGTACACCTATCCCTCCGGCGACCTGCACATGGGCCACGCCGAGGTCTTCGCGCTGCACGACGTCATCGCCCGCTACTGGTTCCAGCGCGACTACAACGTGCTGAACCCGATCGGCTGGGACTCCTTCGGGCTGCCCGCGGAGAACGCCGCGATCCGCAACAACGAGAACCCCGCGACGTACACGTACGCCAACATCGAGACCCAGGCGGCGTCGATGAAGCGCTATGCGCTGGCGTTCGACTGGAGCCGCCGCCTGCACACCTCCGACCCGGAGTACTACGGCTGGCAGCAGTGGCTGTTCCTGCGGTTCTACGAGCGCGGCCTGGCCTACCGGCGGGCGTCGTGGGTCAACTGGTGTCCCAAGGACCAGACCGTGCTGGCCAACGAGCAGGTCGTCGGCGGCCGGTGCGAGCGGTGCGGGACCGTTGTGACCAAGCGCGAGCTGACCCAGTGGTACTTCAAGATCACCGACTACGCCCAGCGGCTGCTGGACGACATGGCGCAGCTGGAGGGTCGCTGGCCGGAGCCGATCCTGACCGCGCAGCGGAACTGGATCGGCCGCTCCGAGGGCGCCCACATCGACTTCGTGATCGAGGGCCCGGACGGTCGGCGGGATGAGCCGGTCCGGGTGTTCACGACCCGGCAGGACACCCTGTTCGGCGCGACCTTCTTCGTTGTCGCGGCCGACGCGCCGCTGGCCCGTGACCTGTGCGCTCCGGAGCAGCGCGAGGCGTTCGAGACCTACCTGGAGCAGGTCAAGCGCGAGACCGAGATCGACCGGCTGGCCGCCGACCGCGAGAAGACCGGCGTGTTCCTGGGCGTCCACGCGATCAATCCGGCCACGAATGAGCGGATCCCGGTCTACGCCGCCGACTACGTCCTGGCCGACTACGGCACCGGCGCGATCATGGCGGTCCCGGGTCAGGACCAGCGCGACTGGGACTTCGCGAAGGCGTTCGATCTGCCGATCGTGCGTACGGTGCAGCCGACCCCGGACTTCGACGGCGAGGCGTACACCGGTGAGGGTCCGGCGATCAACTCGGCCAACGACGACATCAGCCTGGACGGCATGGGGGTCGACGAGGCCAAGGCGACGATGACGGAGTGGCTGGAGAAACAGGACCTGGGCCAGGGCGCGGTGACATTCCGGATCCGCGACTGGCTGATCTCGCGGCAGCGCTACTGGGGCTGCCCGATCCCGATCATCCACTGCGAGGCCTGCGGCGAGGTCCCGGTGCCCGAGGAACAGCTGCCGCTGGAGCTGCCGGACCTGCGCGGCCACGACCTGGCGCCCAAGGGGGTGTCCCCGTTAGCGGCCGCGACCGAGTGGGTCGAGGTGGCCTGCCCGAAGTGCGGTGGGCCAGCTCGGCGCGACAGCGACACGATGGACACCTTCGTGGACTCGTCGTGGTACTTCCTGCGCTACTGCGCGCCCCACTACGGCGAGGGGCCGTTCGACGTCGAGCAGGTCCGCCGGTGGATGCCGGTCGAGAACTACTTCGGCGGCGCCGAGCATGCCGTGCTGCACCTGCTGTACTTCCGGTTCTTCACCAAGGTGCTGCACGACATGGGCATGCTGGACTTCGTCGAGCCGACCAAAGGCCTGATCAACCAGGGCCAGGTGATCAACCGAGGCCACCGGATGAGCAAGTCCAAGGGCAACGGCGTCGACCTGGGGGAGCAGATCAACGAGTACGGCGTCGACGCAGTGCGGCTGACCATGGTGTTCGCCGGTCCGCCGGCCGACGACATCGACTGGGCGGACGTGTCGCCGGCCGGGTCGCACCGGTTCCTGCAGCGCGCCTGGCGAGTCGCACACGACGTCGCGTCCGAGTCCGGTGTCGACGTGGCGACCGGCGATCTGGGGCTGCGCCGGGTCACCCATCGGGTCATCCACGACGCCACCGAGCTGGTCGAGTCCTACCGCTTCAACGTCATGGTCGCCCGGATCATGGAGCTGGTGAACGCCACCCGCAAGGCGATCGACTCCGGTCCGGGGCCGGCCGACCCGGCGGTACGCGAGGCGGCCGAGGTCACGTCGATCCTGCTGAGTCTGGTCGCGCCGTACACCGCGGAGGACATGTGGGAGGCGCTGGGCCACGAGCCGACCGTCGCACTGGCCGGTTGGCCGACCGCCGATCCCGAGCTGCTGGTCCAGGAGACCGTGACCTGCGTCGTCCAGGTGCAGGGCAAGGTCCGGGCCCGGCTGGAGGTCGCGCCGGACATTCACGACGACGAGCTGCAGACGCTGGCGCTGGCCGACCCGGGGGTGCGGCGGATCGTCGACGGCCGCGAGATCCGCAAGGTGATCGTCCGGGCCCCGAACCTGGTCAACATCGTCATCTGACCGCCTGAGTCGCGCGCTGAGGGGGTGCGCGAGTCGTTGACGTCGCGGTTCCGGGTGAACGAGTGGCGCACGATCTCGTCCGTACAGCTCAGGTCCCACCCGTCACATCCAGGCCTCGAACCGACGACCTGACGCTCGGTCGGTGGTCGGTCCGTGGCACAGGTGGTGCTGGCGGGGCGGCAGCGGCCGAGGGCCGTACTCTGCACGGCTCGTACGCACTCTGCACGGTCTCGACGCCGTGCGAAGTGCCCACACACCACGAGTTCGTGGTGACCGAGTGACGCACGAGGTGAGCGTCGCCGCTGCCCTGGCCGCTGTCGGCGTGGCACCATCTAGCTGTGGTGACGACATTGGCCGGCCGGGCGGAGAACGCGACCCAGGCGAAGATCCTCAGGCTGCTCCGTGACGAGGGGCCGAAGGCCCGAGTGGAGCTGGGGGACCGCCTCGGCGTGTCCCGGACGACGATCGCGGCCGAGGTGACCCGGCTGGTCGACCTGGGTCTGGCGGCCGATGCGGGCCCGGCCGCGTCGCGTGGTGGGCGGCGTTCGACCCTGGTCGATCTCGCGCCGGAGCTCCGGTTCGTGGGCATCGACACCGGCGCCACGTCGATCGACGTGGCGGTGACCGACGGACGGCTCGGCGTGCTGAGCCAGCTGTCCGAGGAGCACGACATTCGGGTCGGCCCCGAGAAGACGCTCGCGCGGGCCCTCGAGCTGACTCGCAAGCAGCTCACCGAGCTCGGCATCGAGCGACCCAGTGGCGTGGGGATCGGCATCCCGGGGCCGGTCGACTTCCACGCCGGCGTACCGGTCTCGCCGCCGATCATGCCGGGCTGGGACGGCTATCCGGTACGCGATGCGCTGGCCCGTGAGCTCGGCTGTCCGGTCCTGGTCGACAACGACGTGAACGTGATGGCGCTCGGCGAGCAGCACGCCGGAGTGGCCAAGCAGGCGCAGGACTTCCTGTTCGTCAAGATCGGCACCGGCATCGGGTGCGGCATCGTCGTCGACGGCGAGCTCTATCGCGGCGTCGACGGGTGCGCCGGCGACATCGGGCACATCCGGGTCGAGGAGTTCGGACCGACCTGCGCGTGCGGCAACACCGGCTGCCTGGAGGCGTTCTTCGGCGGTGCCGCACTCTCCCGGGACGCCACCGCCGCGGCGCATGGCGGCCGGTCCGAGATCCTGGCAGCGGTCCTGGCCGAGCGGTCCTCGCTCACCGCTGCCGACGTGGCCGCTGCGACCGCGCAGGGCGACCCGGTCGCCGTTCAGCTGGTACGCGACGGCGGCCGCCGGGTCGGACACGTCCTCGCCAGCCTGGTGTCGTTCTTCAACCCGGGCCTGATCGTCATCGGCGGCCGGGTGGCTCGGCTCGGGCACACACTGCTCGCCGAGATCCGGTCCGTGGTCTACCGGCGTTCGCTGCCGCTGGCCACCGGAAACCTGCCGATCGTGATGACCGAGATGGGCGACAGCGCCGGCGTCGTCGGGAGTGCGCGGCTGATCAGCGACGGAGTGTATGCCGCGGACTAGGCGTTCTTCTGAAATTTACTTGCGAAAGTTCGTGCTTAACTATTGCTACTTCCTGTAAATAGGTCGTAACTTTGGGGATCAGTTCCACGCGGAGGGGCTGATCCGATGACAAGATTTGTCACCGTCCGGCAAAACCCCGGACTTTTCTCGGCGGCTCATCCTCTGCGCGGCCATGGGCGGCTCTCGGCCGATCTGATCGGCGCCCGACGGCGGCAAGACCCCACTGCACCGGCATCCCGAGCGATGGCCGTGTGATGGCGTCTTCATCCCGGAATCTCCCCCTTTCGGGACCTGCCGTGAGCACCTGTCGCAACCGGCCGGAAGGAGGAGCTCCCGACCACTGCTGAGCGTGACGGTGGGGCGGCCTGCGCACCC
>DATFRX010000152.1:0-5392 GCA_035262905.1 Nocardioidaceae bacterium | reverse complement strand
AGGATCTTTCGGATCATTTCGGATTTCCTCCGTCTGCTTGAGGATGCCCAACCGCCCACGAGATTCGGCCCCGTGAATGTGCATCCGCTTGTCGACCACGAGGTTTTCAGCGGACGGGAGGTCGCCGGGTCGTACAAGAGTCCGCTCTGGCCGGACGGATGTACCCCGAGTTTGGAGGACCTCGGACCCTCTTTGTCCCGAATCTTGCGGAAGCTGTAACGTCCGCCGGTCTCGGCCCGATATTCCTCTTTCCTGACCATCGGGATCGCCGGATCAGTGCCCCGCTCCGGGCCGACGGAATCGGATAATTCGAACCGCTTTGCGGGGGCCTTCGGAATCAGTCGCTCGGGACCTTGTGCCCTGTGAGACGCGGGACTGGTCGGATGCAATGACAGACGGGGCTTGCGGGCCGACCCAGCTCACGCAGCGGGGCGCGCCGGCCCAACGGAGGCGCGAGGGCAGCGAGCACGCACCCTGCCCTCGCGCCTCCCAGCCGGACCATCACCGTTGCTGGGGTCGCGATCGACGACTCGGCGCGCTACACCGGCTCTGATCTGAGGCCGATCAGGTGACCGGTCCCGACCGCACCGCCTACCGGGTGCCCGGCTGGATGACGAGACGTCGCGTGGCTGGGCGAGGAGTCGGCGGTATGCGGCCACTCCGTGGCGGCCGGACGACTGAGGTGAGGACGAGACGGCGCCAGCCTGGCCGGGACGATCATCACCGGGCACCGGGCCAACCCCAGCAGCGACTGCCGTACCGCTCCCAGCGCCAACGCGCTGTCCGGTCCGAACTCGCGAGCGCCGACGACGACCAGATCGACCTGGGCCGACAGGTCCGCCAGCACCCGGACCGGTCGCCCGGCGGCCAGTTGGGTGTCGATGTCGACCTCCGGGTAGGCCGAACGTGCCCGCCGCACCAGGGCTTCGAGCGTCGCCGCACTCTCGCGGGCCGACTCACCGGGGTCGGGCAGCCGCACCGCGCGGACTCCGACCCGTCGCCGTGCCGCCGCCGCAACCGCCGCGACGATTGCCATGACGCCGGAGGATGAGGTGTCCACGAGTACGGCGATCGCCGGGTCACGGTCCGGCGGCGGGACTTCGGGGACGACGACCAAGGGCGCCAGCGTGCCGGCGGCCAATCCCCCGGCCGACTCGACGATCCGACGCGTCAGGCCGCCGGGTCCGGGCGGACCGACCGCGACCACGGACGCGATCGCACTCTCCCGCTCCAGCAACTCCAGCGGCTCCGCGGTCTCGACCTCGACCCGGACGCTGATGCCAGGCGCTGCGGTTCGGGCCGCTCGGACAGCCCGATCCAGGATCCGGTACACCTCAGGCGCATGGTCCGGGTCGTCGGGGCCGTCGATGGCGTGGACGATCCGCAACGGCTGCCGACGCATGCGGGCCTCGCGGGCCGCCCATGCGGTGGCGTCCAGCGCACCGGGCGTCGCGTCAACGCCGACGACGACGGCGTTGCCGTGGCCACGTCTTCCCACCGAGTCCCTCCCCGTGTGAGTTCCCACTTTCAGGGTGGCTACGCGATCGCTATTTCCCCTGAGGCGAAGGTCCCTCCCGACAGGGCACACCGGAGTGACTACGGACAGTGGTGACCTGCGAAGCTCGCCACATGAACGGCATCGACGTACCCCTTCCCGTGGCCGATCTCGACGTCCTGCGGCAGCGTCGAAGTGCCAAGTGGCGCGGCTATCCGGCGGATGTGCTTCCGCTTCCGGTGGCCGAGATGGACTTCGACCTGGCGCCAGCCGTACAGGACGTCCTGCTCGAGGCCGTTCGGCGCTCCGACGTGGGCTACGCCGGGCCGCCGTCGGACGTCGCCGATGCACTCGCCGGGTTCGCACAGACGCGCTGGGGCTGGACCATCGACCCCGCACGCGTGCGACTGGCCACCGACGTCGGAGTCGCCTGCGTCGAGATGCTTCGGGTGCTGTGTCGGTCCGGCGACGGCGTCGTGATCAGCCCGCCGGTCTATCCGCCGTTCTTCCACTGGCTCGAGGAGTCCGGGGTGACTCGGATCGACGCCCCGTTGCGGCAGACCGCCGACGGCGCCTGGCGACTCGACTTCGACACCCTGGCCGCCGCCTTCGCTCGTCGGCCGGTCGCCTACGTCCTCTGCCATCCACAGAATCCGGTCGGCCGGGTCCACACCGCCGACGAGCTCGCCGAGGTCGTCCGGCTCGCTCAGGAGTACGGCGTGCGGGTGATCGCCGACGAGATCCATGCTCCGCTCGTGCTGCCGGGTGCCACGTACACGCCGTTCCTCACGATCCCCGGAGCGGCCGAGATCGGCGTCAGCCTCCAGTCGGCGAGCAAGGCCTGGAACCTGGCCGGACTCAAATGCGCCACCATCGTGTCGGCCTCGCCGACCATGACCGCCGAGGTCGAGCAGCGACCGGCCGACGCGAGATGGCGGATCGGACACCTGGGCGCGCTGGCGACCGTGGCCGCCTACACCGACGGCGTCGACTGGTTGGACGCACTGCTCGGCACGCTCGATCTCCGGCGTCGGCAGCTGGGCGACCTGATCGCCGAGCGGCTGCCCGACGTCGCCTGGACCCCGCCGGAGGCGACCTTCCTGGCCTGGTTGGACTGCCGCCGAATCGGGACCGGCGACCGGCCGCAACGGCTGTTCCTCGAACGCGGCGAGGTCGCCCTGGAGCCAGGCCCGAACTTCGGCCCACCCGGTGAGGGCTGGGTGCGGCTCAACTACGGGACGAGTGCCGAGATCCTGGACGAGGGCGTACGCCGGATGGCATCCGCCCTGGGTGATTAATCGCCGACGCGGAAGGACCACACGAACGCCGCCCACGCGAACGCCCACAGCCAGCCGGCCAGGATGTCCGACGGATAGTGCACGCCGAGGATCAGCTGCCCGAGACCGACGACCAGCACCAATGCCACTCCGGCGACGACGGCGACGGTGCGAAGCCGGGTCGTCCAGGCGATCAGGATCACCGCGGCGGCGAGGGCTGCAGTGTTCGCGGCATGGCCGCTCGGAAAGGTGTACTCAGACAGCTCCATCGGCGGCGGCCACAGCTCCGGGCGCGATCGGGCGACCAGCTCCTTGAGCAGCGGGTTCACCGCCCACACGACGCCGACGATGACCACGCCGTACGCGAGATCCCGCCAGCGACGCAGCCACACCAGCACCAGGCCGATCACGACGGCCACGACCGCCAGCGGCAGCGGATCGGTGAGGTCGGCCAACCGGACCAGCGCGTCGTGGTGCGTGGCGCCGCCGAGGTCGTGCAGCTCGATCAGGACCCGTCGCTCGCCGGGCAGCGGACCGGAATCGGCACCGACCCATACCGCCAGCGCGACGAACGCGGCACCGGCTACCCCGGCGCTCCATCGCAGTCCGCGACGCGTCAGCGCGAAGGCCCCCGCTCCTGGGTGAGCGAGATGAGCGCCGCGATGACCGCGAGCACCGCCACGAGCAGTACCACCCAGGCACCGGCGCCGATCGTGATGTCGGTCGAGATGTTGCCGTCGGTGACGTTGTGGGAGGCCTGTGCCTCGACATCGAGCAGCACGACGATCAGCGCCGCGACCGTCATCCCACTCGCGATCGCACCCACCCGGGACGGCCAGGTCCGATCGCGACGCAGGATCGCGGTCAGTGCCGCGGCCGCCAGCACGATCGCCAGCACGACGAAGACGATGCCCAGCCGCGCGGCATGTCCGGTGACCGGCACGTCGACCGCGTCGTAGGTCAGCTGGCCCCAGCCGTCGACGCTGTACGAGCTGACCACCTCGGAGTCGCTCAGGTAGTCGTAGGAGTAGAACGTCAGGAACGGCGCCACGACGAGGCCGACCGCCATCGTCAGCCAGAGTCCGACGAGCAACGGCGGCGACTCCTGGTCGGCCTGGCCAGCCGTACGCGCCGGGTCAGCGGCCGGCGCCGCCGAGTCCCCGATCTGATCGGTCATGTCGTGACTCTCCCGGACCGGCGGGGTCGATCGCAATCGGACATGCGGTCGGCGCCTGCGCAGTCCACGTCAAGCCTCCCCGGACGAGCAGCGCACGTTCTGCAATACGAAAGCTGTCACACTCGCCGCCCGGCCGCCGTCATAGTGGTGTGCGGAGCACGCGGAGCGGTCATGACCACAGCGGGACGGTTCGTCAGAATCCGGGCGACAACCGCCCATCGGTATCAACTACGACGCCTCGATCCTCCTTCTTGAGAGCGCTCGCCGCGTACTTAGACAGCCCGCCCAACTGGTTCATCGAAAGTTAGGGGAAAACCCCGAGGCGAATGTCGGTAGGAACGATTAGGTTGTGCGGGCGAATAAGGGTACGGCGCGGGAGCGCCCTTAGTTGAAAGGCCAATCTTCATGACGAGAAGGTTCGCGGGGGCCGTGTGCGGCCGCCGGATCAAATGGGTCGTTCTCGCCGTCTGGCTCGGACTGTTCGTCGTCCTGGGCTTCGGCTTCGGCTCGAAGCTCGGCGACGTCACGGACAACGAAACGGTCAACTGGCTGCCGGGAAGCGCCGAGTCGACTCAGGCGCTGCAGAAGACCGCCGCCTTCCGATCCGACACCACACTCGACGCGGTCATTGTCTATGAGCGGGACAGTGGACTCACCGCTGCCGACATGGCGAAGGTCAACGCCGACGCGCAGACGTTCTCCGGTATGGACGGGCAAACAGTCGGTGAGTTCGTCGGCGACGACAGCATCGCCAAGGCCGACACCGAGATCAACCTCGACGGCGAAGTCCAGGTAATCCCGGCATCACAGTCCACGGACGGCCAGGCGGCGCAGATCGTGGTGCCCATCGACGCCGGCACCGACGGCTGGCTGATCATGCCCGACATGGTCGACCACATGCGCGACATCGCCGGGTCCGACACCGACATGACCACGCACATCTCCGGCTACGCGGGCTTCGCAGCCGACCAGGCCGACGCCTTCGCCGCCATCGACGGACTGCTGCTCTTCGCCGCGCTCGGCGTCGTTATCCTGATCCTGCTATTTACTTACCGCAGCCCCATCCTGTGGCTGTTCCCGGTGATCTGTGTCGTCATCGCGATGTTCACCGCAACCGGGCTCATTTATCTCTTGGCGAAATACGCCGACCTGACGGTCAACGAACAGAGTCGAAGTATTCTGACCGTTCTCGTGCTGGGGGCGGGTACGGACTATGCCTTGTTACTTGTGGCCCGCTATCGAGAAGAGCTGCGGCGCCACCACGACCGGCACGAGGCGATGGCCGAAGCCCTGCACCGCGCCGGGCCGGCGATCATCGCCAGCGGCACCACGGTCGTGCTCGGCATGCTCTGCCTGCTCGTCGCCGAGATGAACTCCACGCAGAGCCTCGGACCCGTGCTCGCGATCGGAGTCGCGGTCGTCCTGCTCGCGATGATCAGCCTG
>DATFRX010000151.1:0-2652 GCA_035262905.1 Nocardioidaceae bacterium | reverse complement strand
CAAGGTCGTCGGCCGCCACGATCCGCGACTCGCTCCGGGCAATCCCGACGGCGTCCCACAGGGCGTCGCACGTGGTCTTGTCCTCGAGATCGCCCCATGCCGCCGGCCGCCCGCCGAGCACCTGCCGGCCGAGCAGCTCGGTCAGGTCGGTGTGGGCCGGCAGCCACCAAACCGCCTCGCGATCGGGGTCGTAGGCCTCGACCCGGCGCACCACCTCGTCCGGCGGATCCGCCGCCAGCCGGGCCATCGCCCCGATCTCGTCGGTCATCGAGTCCGTCGTGGGGACATCGAGAAGGAGCACCTCGGCGTCGTCCGGATCCGACGGCCGGCCGGCGCCGACACCACGCGCGATCAGCAGCGGCTTGCGCGCACCCCATCGCTTGAGCTTCGCGACGTCGCCCGTCATGGCGGCGAGCACCTTGAACCCGACGATGACCGGCCGGCCGCGAAACAGTCCGGCGAGCTCGGCCTCCCACCGGGCCGGATCGAGGCTCGGGACGGTCACGACGCGCCACAGTAGCGGTGACCCCTCGCCCGCATACGCTGAGCCGCGCATCCGGCTACGCGTGAACGGCGACTCTTCATCGACAGGGGACCTTCGAGAATGCACGAGTACGAGCTCTTCGAGTACTACCCCGTGACGGGCTACGAGATCACCAGCGCCGCGGACAAGGGCAAGGACGGTCTGACCGCGATCGAGGACATCCAGGGCGACGTCAACTCGAAGCACAAGACCGCCCTCGAGGCGGTCGAGGACGACATCGAGCCGTACGTCGGCAGCGCGACGCAGTCGACCGACTCGCAGGTCTCCAACATGAAGCAGACGGTGACCTACGCCGACGGGGCGCTCCGGATGTTCGCGCTCGCGGTCGACAACTACAACATGAACAGCGGCCCGGGCTTCGACGATCAGGGCACCCCGCAGAGTCCGCGCTCGGTGAGCAAGCTCAACCAGTGCTACTCCCACCACGCCAACGACTCCTTCGGACTCGACTACGACGACTACAAGGACGGCGGGTCGAAGGAGAGCCGCGACTACGGCACGGACTTCGCCAACGCGTCGGGCGCGCTGAAGGGGACGCTGCAGACCGAGTTCGGCTGGCTCGGCGGCAACCTCGACGACAAGGCCACCGAGGTCGAGGGGATCCTGAACCGGGGACCGAACGAGAAGGACCTGCGCGCGATGTACGCCGCCGGCGCGCTGCCGAGCTGGGTCGCCAGCGTCTACCCGCAGTACGACTTCTCCGGGATCTCGTTCACCAAGCTGCCGTCCGACCTGGCCGCGATGACCCCGGACCAGCTCGCCGACTACCTGCTGGCGCACCCCAAGTTGGACCCCAACATCATGCTCAACCTCGACATCCTCGCCCCAGGGGTGGTCGACATCATGGGCGGGAAGCTCGCCGACAAGATCCGCAACGCCGACATCAGCTGGGACACCGACGAGGACGTCCTCCAGCGGTACGCGTCCCTGCTGCAGACCTGGCAGGACTCCAGCCTGGCGGTCACCGCCTCGATGTACGAGAAGCTCGGCGCCAAGGGAGCGCTGCAGTTCCTCGACAAGCTCGGCAGCATCGCCTACCACGGCACGCACGACGACGCCGACAACCTCGCGTCGACCTTCCGCCGAGGTCTCGGCCTCGCCGACGCGATGTGGGACGACCAGCAGCGGGCGCAGTACGGCCAGGACCTCGGGCAGGCGCTCGAGGACAACCGCAGGGACTACCCGCCTGGCGCATTCGAGTCGTCACTGTCGTACCTGCTCAAGGACCAGTACTACAGTGCCGCCCTCCTCAACCCGTTGGGCGACAAGCTCGCCGACATGGACTTCGGCGCCAACAGCTGGTGCAACGACGGCTCGAACCTGATCCACGACAAGGACCTGATGACGTCCTTCTTCAGCTCGCTGGCGCACAACGACGAGGCGGGCAAGCACTTCTTCGGCCAGGACGGCCGGGTCGACCAGTACTTCGAGCGCGAAGGCGCTGACCCGTTCTACTACAACAGCCTGGGCGATGCGCTCGAGACCGCAACGACCGAGAACCCGGACCAGACCTCGGCGGACATCGTCGGCGACCTCGTCCACCACGTCGGGAGCAAGGACAACAACCAGGAGAACTTCTCCGGCCACGACCTGATGAACCCAGAGCTCCGCGACGACATGGCGAACATCATGAAGACGTGGATCGCCAGCGTGCACGACTCCATGGTTCCTGGCCAGCCCTTCAACGGACCCGGCGCCGACGGAGACTGGGATCCGGTCACACCCGGCAAGCAGGAGTTCGGGGTCAAGTTCGACCAACGCGAGCTCGCCTACTTCCTGGGCGACCTCGGCAAGGACGACGGTGCCCACGACACGGTGGTGGCCGCCGAGCACACCTATTCGGCGGCGGCGTACGACCACTACATGTCCGACCCCGACTTGTCGGCCCAGGAACGCGCGCTGCAGGCACAGCGGGTGGCGAACCCGACCGGCACGGTGCTCGGTGCGCTGGACTTCGGCGCCACCACGCAAGCGCACGAGACGACTGCGGCGGCCGACAAGGCGCACAACGATCGCGTCGACGCGGCCTTCACCGTGGCGGACTCCCTCGTCGGGCTGGTGCCGACCGGCAAGGTGCCGCTCGCCGGAGACGCCATCAACTTCATGAT
>DATFRX010000150.1:0-13539 GCA_035262905.1 Nocardioidaceae bacterium | reverse complement strand
CCATGCTCCGCCGCAAGAGCGGCATCAGGCCCGCCGACGTGCTGACCCTGGGCATCCTGTCCGCCCGGGGCCGCACCATCAGGCCCAAGACGCTGAACCAGAAGCGCTATGTCGACGCGATCGACAAGCACACCGTCGTCTTCGGCATCGGCCCGGCCGGCACCGGCAAGACGTACCTGGCGATGGCGAAGGCCGTGCAGGCGCTGCAGGCCAAGCAGGTCAACCGGATCATCCTGACCCGGCCGGCCGTCGAGGCGGGGGAGCGGCTCGGCTTCCTGCCCGGCACGCTGAGCGAGAAGATCGACCCCTACCTGCGGCCGCTCTACGACGCGCTGCACGACATGCTCGATCCGGACTCGATCCCGAAGCTGCTGGCGGCCGGGACGATCGAGGTCGCACCGCTGGCGTACATGCGCGGGCGGAGCCTCAACGACTCGTTCATCATCCTCGACGAGGCGCAGAACACCTCGCCCGAACAGATGAAGATGTTCCTGACCCGGCTCGGCTTCGGGTCGCAGATGGTCGTGACCGGCGACGACACCCAGATCGACCTGCCCGGCGGCAACGACAGCGGACTGCTCCGTGTCGAGCGGATTCTGGACGGGGTGCGTGACGTGCACTTCATCCGGCTCACCAGCCACGACGTCGTACGCCACAAGCTGGTCGGTCGGATCGTGGCGGCCTACGATCGCTACGAGGCGAACAGAGCGTCGCCGAAAACCTCCTGACCGGCCATGAGCGTCGACATTCTCAACGAGTCCGGTCGCGACGTCGATGTGGTCGAGCTGACCCGGCTGTCGCGTTTCGTGATGGACCGGATGCGACTGCATCCCGCGACCGAGATGTGCCTGCGCCTGGTGGACGAGGACACCATCGCGTCGCTCAACAAGCAGTGGATGGATGCCGACGGCCCGACTGACGTGCTGGCGTTCCCGATGGACGAGATGCTGCCGGGCCGGATCGGCGAAGAGCCTGAGGAGGGCTACCTCGGTGACCTCGCGCTCAGCCCCTCGGTCGCGGCCCGGCAGGCGGCCGACGCCGGGCATCCGGAGGTCGACGAGCTTCGCCTGCTGACGGTCCACGGCATTCTGCATCTGCTGGGCTACGACCATGCCGAGCCGGACGAGCATCGAGCGATGTTCGCGCTGCAGGCACGGCTGCTCGCCGAGTGGCAGGGTGTGAGCTCTGGCGACGAGCTCGAGGACGATCCCACCGAGTTGTCAGCTGTACATGGCCAGGGCGGGCAACAGAGGGCTGACAGCTCCGCCGGCGGCGAAGGCGAGGAGCGAACCTGATGGACCGGCCGGATGTCCTGCTGGTGGGGGTTGCGGTGGTGCTGGTCGTGGTCGCGGGCGTCTTCGCGTCGGCCGACTCGGCGCTCTCGTCGATGTCTCGGGCCAGGGCGGAGGAGCTCGTCGAGCAGGGCCGATCGGGCGCTAAACGCCTGCTCGCGGTCGCCGAGGATCCGCCGCGCTACCTCAACACCGTGCTGCTGCTGCAGACCGCGGCCGAGACGACTGCGATCGTCCTGGTCGCGCTGGTGGTCGCCGACACCTACGACCCGACCTGGCAGCAGGTGGTGTTCGCGGTCGCGATCATGCTCGTGGTCTCCTACGTCGCGATCGGCGTCGCGCCTCGTACCCTCGGCCGGCAGCATGCCGAGCGGATAGCCCTGATGAGTGCCGGTCCGGTGACCGTGCTGACCCGGATCCTCGGGCCGCTGCCGCGACTGCTGATCCTGCTGGGCAACGCCCTGACACCGGGCAAGGGCTTCCGCGAGGGCCCGTTCGCGTCGGAGGCCGAGCTCCGCGAGATGGTCGACTTGGCCGAGCAGGATCGGCTGATCGAGTCCGGCGAGCGCGCGATGATCCACTCGGTCTTCGAGCTTGGCGACACGATCGCGCGCGAGGTCATGGTCCCGCGCACCGACATGGTCTTCATCGAGCGGCACAAGACGCTGCGGCAGGCGATGTCATTGGCGCTGCGTAGCGGCTATTCCCGGATCCCGGTCATCGGCGACGGTTTGGACGACGTCGTCGGCATGGCCTACCTCAAGGACATCACCAAGCGGGTCTTCGACAAGCACGAGGCGGAGTCGACCGAGCGGATCGAGTCGATCGCCCGCGGCTGCCTGTTCGTGCCCGACTCCAAGCCGGTGGACGCGCTGCTACGCGAGATGCAGTCGAAGCGGATGCATGTCGCCATCGTCGTCGACGAGTTCGGCGGCACGGCCGGCATGGTGACGATCGAGGACATCCTCGAGGAGATCGTCGGCGAGATCACTGACGAGTACGACGTCGAGCCGGATGCGGTCGAGCGGCTGTCCGGTGGCGGCGTACGCGTGAGCTCCCGATTCGCCGTCGACGACCTGGGCGAGCTGTTCGGCATCGAGCTCGAGGACGAGGACGTCGACTCGGTGGGCGGTCTGATGGCCAAGCATCTCGGCAAGGTCCCGATCCCGGGCAGTGAGGTCGAGGTCGAGGGTCTGCTGTTCCGGGCCGAGGACCCGACCGGCCGGCGCAATCAGATCGGGACCGTGCTGGTCCGCCAGGTCGAGCCGGCCTCGCTACGCGAACAGTCCGGCGCCGACGCGGGCCACTGACGCGAGAATCGACATCCTGGGGGCGATGGCCCCCGCAATGTCGATTCTCTCGTCGAGCCGACGCGGCACTAGCCTGATCCCATGTCGAGCGACGAAGCCGCCAGCCTGGACGATCCCGAGGACGCGAAGCTCGTCACGCTGTCGCGGGCGACCCGACAGCGCACCGGGGCCGAGGAGGGTGCGGCGGTCCGCGACCTCGACGGACGCACCTACACCGCCGCCACGGTCGCGCTCCCGTCGCTCCAGCTGTCTGCTCTGGCGCTCGCGGTCGCGATGGCGCTGTCGTCGGGTGCCAAGGGACTCGAGGCGGCGGCTGTCGTGACCGACATGCGCCAGCCCGCACCGGACGACATCGAGGCGGTCCGCGATCTGGCCGGTCGTGACGTCGTGGTGTTCGTCGCCGATCCGGCCGGCAGCCTGCAGCGGGTCGTGCGCACGTGAGCGGAGACAGCGACTCCTTCCGCTCCGGCTTCGCCTGCCTGGTCGGGCGTCCCAACGTCGGCAAGTCGACCCTGGTCAATGCCCTCGTCGGGTCGAAGGTCGCGATCACGTCGTCGCGGCCACAGACCACGCGCCACGTCGTACGCGGGCTGGTGCATCGGCCAGAGGCTCAGCTGGTGCTGCTCGACACCCCCGGACTGCACCGGCCGCGCACTCTGCTGGGCGAGCGGCTCAACGACTTGGTCCGGGGCACCTGGTCGGAGGTCGACGTGATCGCGGTGTGCCTGCCGGCCGACGAGCGGATCGGGCCGGGCGATCGGTTCCTGGCCGGCGAGGTGGGCCGGGTCCGGCGTACCCCTGCCATCGCGGTCGCCACCAAGACCGATCTGGTCGGCTCCGACCGGCTCGCCGAGCATCTGGCCCAGATCGCCGAGCTCGGTGCCGAGACCGGGATCGACTGGCGCGAGGTCGTGCCGGTGTCAGCGACCGCCGGTCACCAGGTCGAGCTGCTGCGCGACCTGCTGATCAGGGAGCTCCCGGCCGGTCCGCCGCTCTATCCGGACGGCGAGCTCACCGACGCGCCCGAGGAGCAGCTGGTGGCCGAGCTGATCCGGGAGGCCGCCCTGGAGGATCTGCGCGACGAGCTGCCGCACTCGATCGCCGTCGTGATCGAGGAGATGGGCCGTCGCGAGGACCGTCCCGAGGATCGACCGCTGGTCGACGTCCGTGCCGACATGTTCGTCGAGCGGGACAGCCAGAAGGGCATCGTCATCGGCGCCAAGGGATCGCGGCTGCGCCGGATCGGCAGCCAGGCCCGGGAGCAGATCGAGCGGCTGCTGGGCACGCCGGTCTACCTGGATCTGCGGGTCAAGGTGGCCAAGGACTGGCAGCGCGATCCGAGGCAGCTACGCCGGCTCGGTTTCTGACGACGGCTCAGTCGCGGGTCACGGCCCAGCAGGTGGCGTAGCGCTCGCCGCCGTTCCACTCGTTGCGTCGCGGCCACTGCAGCCCGAACTGGCCCGGCTCCTTCTCCTTGCGCCACTTCGCCACTGCGTCGGCGCAGAGCTCGTTCGCCTGGTTGAACGTGGCATCAGCGCCGGGGTACTGCTGGTCGTTTTTGCCATTGCCCAGCTGGACGATGCCGATGGCGCGCTGCTGGTGCTTGCGGGCGCAGGAGGTCAGCGTGCCCTCGTCGACGCCCTGCTGGTCGCTGAACACCTTGGTCCAGCAGGCATGGAACGTGTCGGGGTAGTCGTTGTTGTCGAACAGGCCGTTGACGCTGCGGGGCAGGTCTTCGAGGCGTTCGGTGTTCTGACCCGCGACGACGTCGCAGCGGAACCAGCGGGCGCCTTCGGCGAACTGTTCGGGCGTCGGTCGGTACCACGCCCAGCTCACGATGCTGATCACCCAGTCCTCGAGCGAGCCGCCGACCGTGTCTCGCCAGGCGCTGTCGCACTTCGCCATGACGTAGTCCTGGAGCGTCTTGTCGTCGATGCTGCTCGCGGCCTGCACCATGCGCTTCGGCCACTGGTCGACGTAGTAGGTGACCGCCGTGTGCGCCTTTGCGCAGGGCACCGGACTGGTGTCGTTGGTCGGCGGCGCGATGTCGGCGACAGTGAGCTGGCGGCAGGTACCGACCTGGGGCTCCGGTGCGAGGATCGGCGCCCCGGTGGTCTGCGTCGTCGTCGGACTCTGGCTCGGCTCGGCCGGCTCGTCGGCGACCAGATCGCCCGACTTGGCGCAGCCGGCAAGCGCCACCAGAGCCAGGCCAACGGCGAGACTTCGTACACGGACCACGGACAGATTCTTACTTAGACCGACGCGGGCCGGCGCGCTGGCCCGTCTTAGGAGCTGGTCTGGGCGTAGCAGACACCCCACCGATCGCCGGTGTTCCACTGCTGCCGGCTCGGCCAGGTGACGCCGTAGTTGAAGCCGGCCGTGGTGCCGAGATAGGCGCGAACCCGTTTCGTACAGTCACCCTCGAGCTGGCTCTGCAGGCTGCTCGAGCCGGGGTAGTCGCCGTTGAGCTCGCCCAGGTGAACGCCGGCGACGGCCCGATAGCTGTGACTCTTGCTGCACATGACGATGTTGGTGGTGCCGTCCCCGAAACCGCCTCGGTTGCATTTCGTCCACTCGCCGCCCTGGGACGACGACAGCACGCCCTCGGTGGTCCGGGGGAGCGCGGCGAGCTTGAGGCCGTTCAGCGCCCGGATCGCGTAGACGTCGCAGCTGAACCAGCGCACGCCCGGGCCGATCTCCTTCGGCCCGGGCGCGCCGACGACGAAGTCGAACACGCTCAGCGCGACGTCCTCACTGGAGCCGCCCAGCCAGTCAGCGAGCTTGCGGCTGCAGATCCCGGAGACAAGGAACCGAAGCCGGTTGCCGTCGCCGCGGCGGGCGGCCGCCTGGGCTTCCTCGTTCATCAGGCCGACGAAGAAGGTCTGGGCGTTGTGGTTCTCGCTGCACGGCAGCGCTTCACGGACCTCCAGGCTGCCGCCGAGGGCGCTCTGGACCGGGTTGGTACGACGGCACTCACCGACCTTGGGCTCCGGAGTGGCCGGGACCGTCGGCGCGGTCGTCGTCGGCGACTCGGTGGCGGCGGTGGGCTCCGTGGGCGAAGGACTCGCCGTCGAGTCGGTCGCGTTGTCGGTCGGCTCGGAGTCGACGAGATCAGTGGTCGACCCGCACGCGCTCGCCAGCAACAGCGCCCCCAACGCAACGGCGGCTCGCTGCCAGATCGTCACCATGCTCCCCGGAACGCGTGGTCTTCGGTCGGTGTCCCAACCCTATCGGTCCGGTTCGGGCCCCCCGGATCAGTCGCTCGGCACCCAGCAGATGCCCCAACGTACGCCGGACGCCCACTGCTGCCGGGTCGGCGGCTGCCAGCCGTACCTCCACTCCAGCGGGTAGTCCAGCTGCACTCGGGCCTGGTCCTGGCAGTGTTTCGCGGACCTGTGCCGCTGCTTATGCGACGGGTAGTCGTCGGACTTGTAGCCGCGCATCCGCATCATGTCGAAGGCCCGCCAGGTGTGCGGCCGGCTGCAGATCACCGTCTTCGAGTGGGGGCGCTCCGGCGAGCCGCGGCTGCACAGGCCGTACTCGTCGAGGGCGGAGTCCGAGTCGAGCATTCCCTCGGTGCTGCGCGGGAGCTCCGCCAGCCGCTTGTCGGTCGCCGACACCAGCACGTCGCATCGAAACCAGCGGGCACCGCGCTTGATGTCGCGGGTGGTTGGCACGAACCACACCGGATGCACCCGGGCCAGCGAGCGAGTGACTCGATCGCCGCCGACCCAGCGCTTGAAGTGCCGAGTGCACTTCGGTGTGACGTACTCGGCGATGGCGGCCGTGTCCGGAGTCTGGTCGGCGAACGTGTCGACCGTGAAGGCGCCGACGTAGTAGGTCTGAGTCGTGTGCGACTTGCGGCAGCGCACCGGCTTCCGCCTGTCGTGCGCCTTGCTCACCTGACGGGACGACAGATCGTGGCAGGCGCCCTCGCGCGGCTCAGGCTCCTTCGGCAGCAGCATCCGGTCCGGCGAGGGCGACTCCGACGTCGGCGCCGACGTGGAGGGATCGTCGGCCGGATCGGCGTTCGGATCGACCGCGCCGTCGCCGCGGCACCCCGCTGCGGTCAGGCCGACCAGCAGGGTGACGACGATCGCTACGGCGGTCCCCAACCGGCGCGGCACGAGGCGCTGCACCCGCCCCAGCGTACGGAGCGAGTCAGAATCGCCAAGCCGCACCCTTGCGTCACCTCAGGTCAGTGCCTTCTGATGCTCGATAGTCCGGGCGAAGAGGACGAAACCCATCGTTTCGTTGACCGCCAGCATGTGTCGGTTGGACTCGGCGTTCCAGGTCTGGATCCACTCCAGCTGCGGTTCCGCCTCGGCGAGCCAAACGAGCAGGTCGGCCTTCATCGCGAGTCCGAGCCGGTGACCGCGATGGTCCGGCACCACACTCGTGTCCTCCTGAGCGGCCCACTGCGGCACGTGCCGGTCCACCAGCGCGATGGTGTGCCCGGCCCACTCCCCATCGGAGCGGCGGCGGGCGAGGACGCGGTACATCGTCTGATCGCGGTCGGCCATCGCCTGCTCGTACGCCCGGATCGACGACGGGTCGAAGGCGTCCGGCTCGATGTCGAGATCGCCGGTCGGCGCGTCGTTGATGGCGGCGAACAGGGGAGTGAGCTCGGCGAGCAGAGCGTCGTCGGACGGTCCGAGCACCCGGACCAGCTGGTAGCCGTCGGCCCGTTCCAGCGCAGTGGTCCGGTGCTCGATCCAGCGGTCCGGATCGACTCCGACCAGATCGAGTCGGCGGATGGCGTTGTCCAGACCCGGCTCGAATCCGCGGGCGCCGGCGAAGGCCGCTCCGGCGCCGTCGCGGGCGGTGAACCCGACCAGGCTCCGCCGTCCGTTGGCGAGCGCGACATTCTCGGCGGCCCGGAGCAGGGTGGATCCGATGCCGTGGCGCTGATGCTCCGGATGGACCGAGATCCAGACGTACGCCAGGTGCCGGTTGGACCGCGGCGGGAACATCATCGTTGCGCTCCCGACGATCCGATCGTCGACTCGCGCGACGGTGAGCCAGTCGGCCCGCTGCTCGCCCCATCCGAACCGCTTGTGCAGCCGTACGGTCTCGGCGCTGGTCGGGGCGGCTCCTCCCGGCTCTGCCTGCCTGGCGGCGTCGATGACCTCCGCGATGCCTTCGGCCGTGATCCCGTCGACGTTGCGCGGATCCAGCCCGATCAGCTCCATGAGCCCATCGAATCGGGTCGGGGCCCAGTTGTCAGGCGCGTTTCGGATCCGGGACGAAAATCACCACGGTCCGATGTATTTTTCGGCCGTCTCGCGTGTCCTTGTCGATTGGACCTTTGTTCTCTTCGGTGGGAAGCGGCCCCATATGCACAAGTTTCTGCAGCGACTCGGCCAGATCTGCGCCCGCTGGCACTGGGCCGTCATCGCCGCCTGGATCGTGATCGTCGCCGGCCTGCTGATCGGTCGAGCCACCTTCGGAGGCGAGTTCAACAACAACTACAACGTGCCGGGCAGCCAGTCGAACGAGGGCATGAACAAGCTGGACGAGGCCTTCCCCTCGGCCGGCGGGTATGCCGGGCAGATCGTCTACGAAGCGCCGGAGGGCAAGAAGGTCTCGGACAGCTCGAGTGCGGTCAACCAGTCGGTCACGAACGTCTCGAAGCTCCCGCACGTGCTCTCCGCGACCAGTCCGTTCGCGGTCAAGAACTCACCGCAGGTGGCCAAGGACGGCCGGATCGCGTACGCGACCGTCAACTTCGACGTCTTGACGGCCTCCCTCGACCAGGCGTACCAGGACGAGTTCTACGCCGCGACCAAACCGGCCCAGGACGCCGGTCTCCGCGTCGAGTATGGCGGCTATGCCGGTCAGATCAACTCCGAGACCAACGACAAGTCGTCGGAGGCGATCGGGCTGGCGTGTGCCCTGGTGCTGCTGCTGTTCATGTTCGGATCACTCGTAGCCGCCGCGATCCCACTCCTGTCGGCCATCTTCAGCGTGGTGGCCGGTCTCTCGCTGCTGGGCATTCTGGCGTCCGCCATGACGTTCCCGACGACCGCTCCCACGGTGGCGACCTTGCTCGGCCTCGGCGTCGCCGTCGACTACGGGCTGTTCCTCGTGTCACGACATCGCGACCAGGTCGATGCCGGGATGGACGTACGCGAGTCGATTGGCCTGTCCAACGCCACGTCGGGCGCAGCGATCGTCGTCGCGGGCAGCACGGTGATCATCGCGATCCTGGGTCTCTACGTCTCCGCGGTCCCGTTCGTGGGCGCCCTCGGTCTGTCCGCGGCCGTCGTCGTGGCAGTGACCATGCTGGCGGCCCTGACTCTGGTGCCGTCGTTCCTCAGCGTGGCCAAGGGCAACGTCCGATCATTGTCCGAGCGGCTGCACGAATGGCGGGAGCGCCGCCACGCCCGCGCCGCGGCCGCCGACGCCGAGGCGGTCGCCGGCAATCCGGGGACCGGCAACCCCAGCACGGGCAACCCCGGCACCGACGACCTCGTATCGGAGATCTTCGGCCCGGAGGCGGAGAACTCCGGCTCCGGTGCGCCCCACGAGGTCAGCGCCGTCGAGCTCACCGAGGGCGGCCACGAGCACTCCGCGTTCGCGCGATGGGGGCGGATGGTCGCCGGCCGGCCATGGCCGTGGGCGATCGTCAGCGCCACCCTGCTGATCGTGCTCGCCATCCCACTGATCTTCATCGACTTCGGGCAGCTGGATGCCGGCACCGATCCCAAGGGCGACACCGACCGGCAGGCGTACGACATGATCGCCCGCGGCTTCGGCCCCGGCTCCAACGGTGCGTTGACGATCGTGGCCATCCCCGAGCCGGGCAACAACAAGAAGACCGTGCTGACCCAGCTGCAGCAGGTGGTCGCGAACACCGCCGGCGTGGCCGAGGCATCCGCTCCGCAGCTCAACAAGGCCGGCAACACCGCGACGATGACCGTGGTGCCCACCACCGGCCCGCAGGACCAGAAGACGACCGACCTGGTCAACACCCTGCGCGACTCGGTGCTGCCCCAGGTCAAGGGCGTCGACACCCTGGTCACAGGGACGACGGCCGGGTCGGTCGACTTCACCTCGAAGGTGATCGACCGGTTGCCGCTGCTCATCTTCGCGGTGGTCCTGATGTCGCTGATCCTGCTGACCGCCGCGTTCCGGTCGCTCGCGATCGGACTGAAGGCGGCCGCGATGAACCTGCTCTCGGTCGGCGCGGCGTACGGCGTCGTGGTGGCGATCTTCCAATGGGGCTGGGGATCGAGCTGGATCGGGATGGACGAGGCCGTACCCATCCCGGCCTTCGTTCCGATGCTGATCTTCGCGATCGTCTTCGGCCTGTCGATGGACTACGAGGTGTTCCTCATCTCCCGGGTCCACGAGGCCTATCTCGAGACCGGCGACTCCCATCGCGCCGTGGCGATCGGCATCGGCGGGACTGCACGGGTCATCACCACCGCTGCCGGCATCATGCTGGTCGTCTTCAGCAGCTTCGTCTTCGACAGCGATGCCACCGTCAAGATGCTGGCGTTGGGTATGGCCTTCGCCGTGCTCATCGACTCGACGGTGGTCCGGATGTGCCTGGTGCCGTCGGTGATGTCGATCCTCGGCGACCGGGCCTGGTGGATTCCGGGCTGGCTCGACAAGATCCTGCCGAAGCTCGACATCGAGGGAACCGGGATCACCGACCAGCAGCCACCGCCCCGCGATGTGTCCGCGCAGGGTGCGATAGGCTGACCGCGCCATGCGTTACGCGAGCCTCCTCCTTCGCGGCCGCGGCGGGGCCCTCTAACAGGCCGGACCCCTCGCCGCGGAGTTCGGTGCTGCCGGCCGCCGATCCCCCTCCTCTGGAGAGCTTCGCGCCATGGCCATCCATCCTCAGCGCCCCAGCGGCATGCCTATCGACCGCTATCGGGCCTTCACTCCCATCGACCTGCCGGACCGCGTCTGGCCCTCTCGCACCATCACCGCCGCCCCTCGCTGGCTCTCGACCGACCTGCGAGACGGCAACCAGGCCCTGATCGACCCGATGACACCGGCCCGCAAGCGGCGGATGTTCGAGCTGCTCGTCGGCATGGGCTACAAGGAGATCGAGGTCGGGTTCCCGGCCGCGAGCGAGACCGACTTCGCCTTCGTACGCGAGCTCATCGAGCAGGACGTCGTACCCGAGGGCGTCACGATCTCGGTGCTGACCCAGGCTCGCGAGGACCTGATCGAGCGCACCGTACAGTCCCTGGTCGGCGCCCGGGACGCCAACGTCCACCTCTACAACGCGACCGCGCCGCTGTTCCGCCGAGTCGTCTTCGGCGTCGACCGCGACGAGTGCAAGGCGATCGCGGTCCGCGGCACCGAGCTCGTCATGAAGTACGCCGACGAGCTGCTGCCGGGCACCGACTTCGGCTACCAGTACTCGCCGGAGATCTTCACCGGCACCGAGCTGGAGTACGCCGTCGAGGTCTGCGAGGCGGTCTCGGACACCTGGCAGTCCGGGCCGGGTCGCGAGATCATCCTCAACCTGCCGGCCACCGTCGAGATGTCGACGCCAAACGTCTACGCCGACCAGATCGAGTGGTTCTCCCGTCAGCTCAGCCGGCGCGAGCACACCGCCGTCTCGCTGCATCCGCACAACGACCGGGGCTGTGCCGTGGCCGCGACCGAGCTGGCCCTGATGGCCGGCGCCGATCGCGTCGAGGGCTGTCTGTTCGGGCATGGCGAACGCACCGGCAACGTCGACCTGATCACACTCGGCATGAACCTGTTCAGCCAGGGCATCGACCCGATGATCGACTTCTCCGAGATCGACGAGATCCGGCGCACCGTCGAGTACTGCACGGGGCTGCCGGTGCATCCGCGGCACCCGTACGCGGGCGATCTCGTCTTCACTGCCTTCTCCGGCTCGCACCAGGACGCGATCAAGAAGGGCCTCGAGGCACTCGAGCGCGACGCAGCGGCGGCCGGCGTACCCGTGTCGGAGCACCCGTGGGAGGCGCCGTACCTGCCGATCGACCCGCACGACGTCGGCCGCACGTACGAGGCCGTGATCCGGGTCAACAGCCAGTCCGGCAAGGGCGGCGTGGCCTACCTCATGAAGGCCGAGCACAACCTCGACCTGCCACGGCGGCTGCAGATCGAGTTCAGCCGGGTCGTGCAGCAGCACACCGACACCGCCGGAGGCGAGGTCGCTCCCGAGGCGCTGTGGGAGTTCTTCCGCACCGAGTACCTCGATCGCACGACGCCGCTCCGGCTCAACTCGGTGCACACGTCGTCGGCCGCGGGCGAGCATGACGCACTCACCGTGAACGTCTATGTCGACGGAGATCGACACACCCTGACCGGACAGGGCAACGGCCCGATCGCGGCCTTCTGCGACGCGCTCGAGTCGGTCGACCACGCCGTACGCGTGCTCGACTACGCCGAACATGCGCTCTCTTCCGGCGGCGACGCGATGGCCGCGGCCTACGTCGAGTGCGAGATCGGCGGTCGGGTGGTGTGGGGAGTCGGTCTCGACGCCAACATCGTGACCGCCTCGTTGAAGGCCGTGGTGTCGGCGGTCAACCGCATCTGACGGTGACCGCCGACCACGGCGTCAGCCTTGCACCGCGAGGGCGAACTGCACGCCGCCGGTCTGGTCGACCTGCGCGTCGAGGACCTTGTCGTCGAGCACCGCGGCGGCGTTCTCCTCGACGAATACCCGGGCTCCGGATTTCTCGACGACCTTGTCGGTGGTCTCCGGCGCCTCGGCCGGCGCAACGGTCAGGGCACTGGGGTCGGCATCTTGCGGGCTGATGCGCAGACCGGCCCCATCGGTCTGGGTGCTCTGCTCCGTGATCGTCTTCACCACGTCGCAGGCGTTCTCGGTCAGGGTGAGCACGAGTCTCTCCGTCCGATCGCTGGCATATCCATTTCCACCGTTGTGGTCGATCCGGCTGTGGGCAAATCTCCGGCGTGGCGTGTCGAGTGGTGGTGGCCTGCGTCGGCGGACTCGCGAGTACGCAAAGCCGCAGGTCAGCAGGGGTATGACGGTTGGGCCGGGTGAGCCCAACGTCGCGCTCCCACTGTCCACTTGGTGAGATGGCGTCGGTGCCCGGACCTCGGTTTTGCGCACTTGTTGTTGGTGCCAGGGCCGTCGCACCCACGACAAGTGCGCAGATCCGTCACATGGTGTCGTCGTCGCCGGCCAGGATGAGCTCGACGAGCTGCCGAAGCTCCGGCGTCAGGTCCTGTTCGTGGAATCGCAGCTCGCGATCGCCGGTCCGTACGGTGTAGATGAACCGGTCGGGCTGCGGCGCGGTCTTGGGGATGCGACCCAGGTCGATCCGGCGGAGCAGTGCGGCCGCCTCGGCGCCGGCCGGGTCGGTCTCGAGGTCGATCTCCCGCTCGGTGACGCGGCCGGCGAATCCGCCGCTGCGACGGACCGAGACGACACGCGTGGCCTGGTCGGTGTCGTCGGGCTCGGCCGCCAGGACACCGACGTCGGTCCAGGCCGAGCGGATCGCGGTCCACTCGGCCGAGCCGGCGCCATAGAGTCGCGTGGTCGCGTCGAGGGTCGCCGTGGCGAAGTCGGCGAACCCGGAGCTCGCCGCGACGTGACCGCCGACCAGCGCCGCCCACCAGATCGGTCCGGCGCCCTCCCAGCTCCCGCCGCCGAGGCTGGTGGCCGCGAGGCAGAACGCTCGGTTGGCAATGCCCGAGTTGATGTGGACGCCGCCGTTGTCGTCGGTCGTCTCGACGTACTCGCGCATCGTGGCGACCTGCGGGTCCTTGCCGATCCGAGCGTCGTCGTACGCGGTTCCCGGATCTCGCATCGAGCGAAGCGCCCGCGCGTCCATGTCCGGCCCGAACAGTCCTTCGCCGACCAGCCAGTCGGCCTCGTCGACGGTCTGGCCGAGCACGCGTTGCTTGACCATCGCGCCGAAAACGTCGGCGAGGCTCTCGTGGAGCGCCCCGGGCTGGCCGTCGTACGA
>DATFRX010000149.1:0-3613 GCA_035262905.1 Nocardioidaceae bacterium | reverse complement strand
GCCACGTCGACCTGGGCGACCGCTTGGTACAGACAGTCGACGAACAGCGGACACGATGCACAGGCGTCGCGGGCCTGCTGGAGCAGCTCGCGATAGTCCGTCCAGACCGACCTGGTGACCTTGGACCGAGCGGGCGGCGTGTCGAGGAGCGGATGCAGGAACAGGTCGGGGTTCGTGGCGCATTCGGGCTCCACCGGACCGCCGGGCGTCGCCGGCGTCGGTTGGATCGCGAAACGCATGATCTCCCCGAGAACCTGCAGGTGTCGGTCAGCTCGCCCACAGACTCGGGCGGCCCGAGCGTGCCGCGGGACGCGTCTCGGACCCTAGGCCGCGGCTCAGCGCGATCTAGTCGCCTCGGCGAGAGTACTCACAAGTACATCCCGCCGCCATGGCCCTGTTCTGATTCCTGAGACTGACCGGGCTGGCCGGGCCGCTGTCCCGGACCGGGGGCCATGCCGGGCATGGCGCCGCTGGGCAGTGCGCGACGCATCTGTTCGAGCTGCGCCCGGGCCGCCATCTGCTGGGCGTAGATCGCGGTCTGAATGCCGTGGAAGAGTCCTTCGAGCCAGCCAACGAGCTGGGCCTGCGCGATCCGGAGTTCCGCGTCCGACGGCGTCTCGGACGTGAACGGCAGACTGAGGCGCTCGAGCTCCTCGATCAGCTCGGGAGCCAGACCGTCCTCGAGCTCCTTGATCGAAGCCGAGTGGATCTCGCGCAATCGCATGCGGCTGGCCTCGTCGAGCGGCGCCGACTTCACCTCTTCGAGGAGCTGCCGGATCATGTTGCCGATCCGCATCACCTTGGCGGGCTGCTCGACCAGATCGGTGACCGACGGCTGCTGCTCCTCTTCTTCGCCCTCCTGAGTCGCGGGGCCTTCCACTGCCATGCCGTCCGGGCCGACGACCACGACGCGGCGGGGCTCGCCGGACGACTCGGGTTCGTTGGGCTGCTGAGTCATGCCCTCCAGCCTAACCACCGAGCCGGGCTCGTCCCATCGGAGTGGTTTTAGGCGATCTTGAGCAGCACCTTGCCGATCTGATCGCCCGCCTCCAGAGCCCGGTGCGCCTCGCGTACGTTGTCGAGGTCGTACACCTGATGCACCACCGGCCGGACCGTACCCGCCTCGACCAGCGGCCAGACGTGCTCCTCGACGCTGGCGATGATCGCCGCCTTCTCACCGGGCGGCCGGCTGCGCAGCAGGGTGGCGAGCACGGCTCCGCGCTTGCGCCACAGCACATGCAGCGGCAGTTCGCCGGTCCGGCCGCCCTGCAGTCCGATGACCGACAGCCGGCCCGAGGTGGCGAGTGCTTCGACGTTGCGAGGCAGGTACGGGCCGCCGACGACGTCGAGGATGACGTCGGCGCCATGGCCGTCGGTCGCGTTGCGCAGCTCCTCGACGAAGTCCTGCTGCTTGTAGTCGATGCCGATGTCGGCGCCGAGCTCAGCGCATCGGGCCAGCTTCTCCGGTGTTCCCGCCGTCACCGCGACCCGGGCGCCGAAGGCCTTGCCGAGCTGAATCGCCATCGTGCCGATCCCGCCGGCGCCGCCATGGACCAGCAACGTCTCGCCGTCGTGCAGCCCGGCGAGCATGAAGACGTTGGACCAGACGGTCGCCACCGCCTCGGGCAGTGCGGCGGCCGCCTCGATGTCGACCCCGGCCGGCACCGGCAGCACCTGGGCCTCGGGCACGGCGATCCGCTCGGCATAGCCGCCGCCGGACAGCAGCGCGCACACCTGGTCGCCGACCTGCCAGCGATCCACGTCCGTGCCAACTGCACTGACGACACCCGAGCACTCCAGACCGAGGATGTCCGACGCTCCTGGCGGTGGCGGGTAGTTGCCGCGCCGCTGCGACAGGTCGGCCGGGTTGAGTCCGGCGGCCGCGGCGTCGATCACGACCTCGTCGGGCGCTGGCTCCGGATCGGGTCGTTCGCCGATCGTGAGTACGTCGACGTCGCCGGCTCCGTTGCATTCGACCACGCGCATGGGAGTCAGCCTGGCGTACCGTCGTCGGCGTCGATCAACCGGCGTACCGCGTCGGTCGCCGCCGTGATCGCCTCGGTGCCACCGCCGCGCTGGGCCGCGGCATAGCCGACCAGGAACGTGGTGAGCGGCGCCGCCGGCCGCGCGATCTGATGGGCCGCGTCGCGGGCCAGGTCCAGCTGTTCGTCGATGTCGAGATCGAGCTCGATGTCCAGGTCGAGCTGGACCGCCGCGACCCATTCCTGCAGCGTCATGGACCCTCCTCGTTCGCCGTCAAGTCGGCTGGTGTGTCGATGTCCTCGGCCTCGCGACCCTGGACGGGCACCGGGCGCAGCCGCAGGTCGGCGAGGAGTTCGTGCATGGCGGCATCGTGCCAGGTCGACCTGGCGGCCGCGGCACGTCTCAGTGCGGAGGTGACGACTGCACAGGTCAGGTGCTGTCGCCGGCCGTCACGATCGACCAGGATCGCGCCGTCGGACTCGGTTGTCGCGTCCAGGAGCCGCTGCACGGTCGGCGCGTCGAGCCGTGGCAGGTCGCCCGCGAGCAGCATGACGACCGGGGCGGTGACGAACTCCAGACCCGCGACGACTCCGGCAGCCGGCCCGCCGCCGGCCGGGTCCTCTCGGGCCCAGGCCACCGGCAAAGCGACCGGACGCGGCTCGCCGACCACGACGAGCTGCCCCGCGTCCGCGACGGCGGTCAGTACTCGGTCCAGCAGCGGTATGCCCTCGATCGCCAGCCGGGTCTTGTCGGTGCCGAGCCGGCTCGAGTGGCCACCCGCCACGACGATCGCGTCGTAGCCACTCGGCTCGGTCCGGCCATCCGCCATGGCCCCAGTCTGCCGATACCGCCGACCGCCGATGCCCGTCGGTCGTGGCTGTCAGGCTGGGCGCCATGACCGAACCGACCGATGACGCGACCTGGATCGACGTGGAGTTCCTCGACGAGGACTGGTACGGCCGGGACCTCTCGGGCGAGACCTATCGCGGCTGTACCTTCCGCGAGGTCGACCTCACCGAGTCGACGAGCCAGGGCGCCGTATTCGAGTCGTGCCAGTTCGACAACTGCCTGCTCAACGCGTCGACGCACACCAACGCGGCGTTCGTCGCCTGTCAGTTGCGGCGGACGTCGCTGTTCGGCGCGACGCTCGACGGCTGCAAGCTGACCGGCACGACGTTCGTCGAGTGCACACTGCGGCCGTTGACCGTACGGTCCGGTCAGTGGCGGTCGGTACTCCTGCGCGGAGCCCAGCTCGGAGGTCTCGAGCTCAACGGTCTCGATCTGCAAGAGGCCGACCTGCAGGAGGCCGATCTCACCGGGGCGTCGCTGCTGCGTTGCGACCTGTCGCGGGCGACCCTGCGCAAGGCCCGGCTCGACGACGCCGACCTCCGCGGCGCCAATCTGCGGGCGGCCGACCTGGCATTCGCGACGCTGCGTGGCGCGACGTTGGATCTCGCCGGCGCGGTCGCCCTGGTCGAGGCGCAGGGTGCCGTCGTCGAGGCCGCGCCGGAGTGAGGTCGTGGCCCGCGACCTGTCCACGCTGCCGAAGGCGCAACTGCACCTTCATCTGACCGGCGCGATGCGGGCCGAGACGCTGCGCGAGCTCGCCGAGGCGCGCGGCCTGCCGGTC
>DATFRX010000148.1:0-5215 GCA_035262905.1 Nocardioidaceae bacterium | reverse complement strand
GGTTGCCTGAGCGGACTCTCGCGATCAGGTCAGCGCCCGCATCCCGGTGCACGGTGGCTACCGGGATCGGCGACTCACCGACGTACTCCATCAACCCGCCCAGCCGGTCATTCACGACGATCAACGCTTTCGCCCCCGCCGCGACGGCCGCCGCGGTGCGCTCCTCGGGCATGACCGCGTCACTGCGCTGGACCACCACGAGCTTGTCCCGGGCGTCGATCCCCGCGTAGTCGCCCGCCGCTCCCTGTCCCGCGTAGACCGTGCGGAGGATCTCCGAGCGGCCGTCGAGCAGCGTGCTGCCGGGCTGCACCAACGTGTCGACCGATACCTGACCACCACGGCCGGTCAGGCTCAGCAGCGGCTCGCCCTTACGCCACCGGGTGGTCAGCATGAACTGGCCCTGCGTCATCGGCTCGGTCGGTGACACGTAGATGTCGTCATATGCGGTCGGGACCGCGTACGCGCTGCGGAACTCCAGCCCTGAGTCGTCCACGATGCTGTAGTCGACCTTGCGCTGGCGGTCCTCGGCTCGCTCGGGCGCCTGCGTCTGCAGCAGTCGAGCGGAGCGCGCGTCCAGGACGACCTCGGTCGCCCGGTTCAGGACGGTCTCCGGATCGATCAGCACCGCGATGCCCGACCGGTCCGCCGCCTCGCCCGCGACATCGAGGTAGGTCCCCACCGCGTATGTGCCGGGTGGCAGACGCATCGTCAGATCGCCTTCGACGAGGACACTCGTCGGCCAGGGGTCGCCGGCCTTGTTCACCGAGACCCAGCCGGCTGCCGGTGCGCCGTCGCGACCCACCAGCCGGATCGTGAGGTCGTAGCGCTCGCTCTCTTTGATGAGACCCAACGAGGTCCGGGTGACCGGTGCACCGGTCACCGCGTCGGTACCGACGACGTAGCCGGTGAACCGTCCAGTCTCGACAGACTGAGGATCGCCGGTCACCGCGACCGTCGCCGTGCCACCCGCGGGTACGTCCACGGTGGACGCACCAAGCGTGAACGGCCCACCGGTGCCGCTGAGACCCAGGTTCAGGTTGGCGTCAGCGTTGCCGCGATTGGTGAGCACAAGGTCCTTGGTCACCGCGACGTCGGTCGGCTCGTGCGGCCAGTCGTAGTTGCCGAAGAACAGCGAACCGGTGCCGCTGACGCTCGTACGCACGGCGGCCGCTATGTCGAGACGGCCGGTGCCGACCTCGTACGGGGTGTACCACTCGGCCAGACCCCTCGCGCTGCTCATCAGGTGCTCCTTGAGCTGCGCACCGGACCAGTCCGGGTGTTGCTGAGCCAGGATGGCCGCGGCCCCGGAGACGTGTGGGGTAGCCATCGATGTGCCACTCATCGTCTGGTACAAGCCCTCGCCACCGTCGGTCATCTCCTGGGACCGTGCCGCCGTGATGTCGACGCCGGGCGCCGAGATGTCCGGCTTCATGCCGCCGGAGCCTGCCAGAGGGCCGGTGCTCGTGAACCAGGCCAGGTTGTCCTCCTTGTCGGTGGCCCCGACGGTGAGCGCCGACGCGGCCGCGGCCGGAGTGGAGATGGTCTCGGGCCCGGCGTTGCCGGACGCCACGACGAACAGAACGCCGTACTGCTCGGACAACGCATCGAGGGCCAGCGATATCGGGTCTGTACCGTCCGACGGCACGGTGTCGCCCAGGCTCATGTTGACGACGTCGGCGCCGGAGGCGGCCGCCCACTGCATGCCGGCGATGATCCACGAGTCCTGGCCGTACCCTTCGATGCCGCCGAGCACCTTGCCGACGATGAGGTCGGCGCCCGGCGCGACGCCCTTACGCAACCCGTCCGAGGCGGCGCCCGTTCCGACGATCGTGCTCGCCACGTGCGTGCCGTGGCCGTTGATGTCCGTGACCTCTTCGCCCGGCACGAAGCTGGTCGTGGCCTCGATCTGGCCTTCCAGGTCGGGGTGGTGGACGTCGACGCCCGTGTCCAGCAGGGCCACCGTCACACCGGAGCCGTCGTATCCGGCGGCCCACGCCTCCGGCGCACCGACCAGGGGAACGCTGTCGGCCAGGGTGACCGTGACGCGGCCATCGAGCCACAGCTTCTCCAGACCGGCACCCAGGTTGGCACGATCGGGATCCGGCTCCTCCTGTGGCGCGACATCGGACCAGAACCCACGGGCGTGCCGCTTGTCGGCCTTCAGCGCGGCTCCGTGGATGCTCGGCAGCTCGCGAACCACCTCGCTGCCGTCGGGCGGGGTCGGTGCCCCGGCAGCCCGTCGCTCGCGGGTGTCGTACGTCGCGATCAGAGGCACGCTGTCGGAGCGCGCGTCGTCGTAGCCCATCTCGATGAGATCGGAGACGTTGAACAGGCGCCGGTCCAGTCGGTGGGCACCGAGCAGCGGCATCGCCTCGTCCGGTATCACGTACACATCACCGTTGATCTGTTGAAGGCGCACGCCGCCGACCGCGTCGTCGGGGCGGTCCACGTCGGCGATCTGCCGACCATCGGCGAGCGTCGTGACCGTGACCACGTCGCCGGTGACCAGCGTGACCGTGTGGATGGACGACGGTGAGTGGCCGCTGGGGACGGTCTGTACGGTGGCCTGCGCCTGTCCCTGGAGGATGGCGAAGCAGGCGGCCACCAGCGCTACGGCGACGGCGGCAGCGGCGACCGGTCGGTACGGGCGCCGGGTCCGGAGAGGCTCTGCGGGGGACGACATGCGACAGGTGTAACGGCACGCGGCCGCCAGGTGAAGCGCCCGCCCTGACGTGGTTGTGCCATGGCGGAAAGCCGCCAACGCGAGCGCAAAGGACGGGCCCGCTCGCCACGTCCGGTGACGCGGCGGGCGGGCCCTCGAGCGTGCGATCAGACCGCAAGAGCCAGCTCGGGGGTGCCGGCCTCCGGCGCGACCGGCGCCGCCTCGGGGCCGTGCGCCCGGGCCTTGCGCGGCAGCCGGAATGCGAGCGCGAACGCGGCCGCGGTCAGGACGAGCGTCAGCAGGGTCACGAGTCCCGCCGCGTCGACCGCGCGTGCCGGGTCGAGGCGCCCTTGCCCGCTGGCCGGCCCGGCGACGGCGAAGAAGATGGTGCCCAGGACGGCGACACCGAGCGACGCGCCGAGTTGCTGGATGGACTCGAGCAGGCTCGATGCGGAACCGACCTCGCGGTCCTCGATGTCGCCCATGATGATGTCGAAGAGCGGCACGAAGATCATGCCCATCCCCACCCCGAAGACCATGAGCGGCGCGATCAGGTGGCCCGACCCGACGGAGGTGCCGGCGGAGGCGAACACGGCGTACAGGGCCACCACGCCGGCGCCCATCAAGGACAGACCAATGTGGAGGATGCGACGTCCGAGCTTCGCCATCATGGCGGCGCTGAAGCCTGAGCCCAGGAAGGCGCCCAACGCCCACGCCGCCATCGTGAGGCTCGCGCGCGTCGGGCTGAAGCCGAGGCCGAGCTGCAGGAACAGGCCGACGGCGAGCGAGAACCCGACGACCGCTCCGAAGAAGACGACGACGAATGCGACTCCGGAGGCGTACGAGCGCTTGGCGAACACGCTGAGCTCGACGAGCGGGGTCTCGCCGCGCTGACGGCGACGCAGCTGATACCGCACGAAGACACCGATCACCGGGACGGATGCGGCGAGCATGACAAAGGACCACGCCGGCCATCCCAGATCGCGACCCTGGACGAGCGGGAAGACCAGCAGGAGCACGCCCAAGCCGGCCAGCACGGCGCCACGCAGGTCGAGCCGTTGCGCGCGCGCATCGGGCTGGTTGGTGGACGGACGAGGCAGCGCCAACCGGCCGGCGACGATCGCGAACAGGCCCAGCGGGACGTTGATCGCGAAGATCGTCCGCCACCCGAGCCCGAACAGGTCGGCGTCGACCAACAGGCCGGCGACGATCGGGCCGAGGATCGTGGACAGACCGATGACGGGGCCGAGGGCCGCGAAGGCCTTGCCGATCTCCCGCGGCGGGAACAGGTCGCGGATCAGCCCGAACCCCTGCGGGATCATCACCGCGCCGAGCAGGCCCTGGAGGACGCGGGCGACGATCAGCATCCCGATCGACGGGGCCGCTGCGCACGCTACCGACGCCGCGACGAAGCCGACCACGCCGATCAGGAGCATCCGCCGTCGCCCGTACATGTCGCCGAGCCGCCCGCCGGTCAGCAGGCCCACAGCCATCGCCAGGGTGTATCCCGCGGCGATCCACTGCAGGGCGCTGGAGGAGCCGCCCAGGTCAGCGCCGATCGAGGCGGCTGCGACGTTCACGATCGTGGAGTCGAGGAGGTTCAGGAGGATCGCGGCCAGGATCGCGAAGAACCCGAGCCAGGTGCGCTGCTTGGTGGTCATCTGCTCTCTCCCTAAACGGAACGGATCGTTCTGCTCCGTTAGATTAGCAGAACGGAACGGTCTGTTCCAGTAGTTTGGCAGAACAGAACGTTACGTTCCGGTGTAGGCTGTGGACCATGACGACCACACCGAGCACGGTGTCCGCGCCGCTGAGCGGGCGGCGGGCCCAAGCGGCTCGCAACGACGAGGCGATCCTCGCGGCGGCTCGGGCCGTCTATCTCGACAACCCCGACGCGCCGATCTCCGCCGTCGCCGAGCGCGCCGGCGTGGGTATCAGTGCTCTGTACCGTCGGTTTCCCAGCAAGGAAGAGCTACTGCGCAAGCTCTGCGCAGACGGGCTCGCCGCCTACATCGACGCCGTACGCGGCGCGCTGGACTCGCTGAGCGAAGGCACCGACGCCTGGGAGGCCCTGACGGGGTTCTTCCGCAGCGCCGTCGACGCGGGGTCCGCGTCCCTCACCACCCGTCTGGCGGGCACGTTCGCCCCGAGCGAGGACCTCTACCGCGCGGCAACTCTGGCGGACGAGCTCAACCAGCAACTCGTCGAGCGCGTGCGAGCCGCCGGTGTCATACGCCGGGACGTCGAAGTGGCCGACCTCGGCCTGATCCTCGAGCAGATCGCGGCGGTCCGGATCGGCGACGAGGGGCGCACGAACCAGCTCCGTCACCGCTACCTGACGCTGATGCTAGACGGGCTGCGACCCGCGGCCACTACTGAGCTGCCGGGCCCGCCGCCCGCTCCAGCCGAACTGGCCGCACGCTGGCGCGTCTGACGCGACGACGGTCGAGCCGTCACACGGCCACCTTTTGGTCGATCGACCGACCATTGACCAGAGCCCTTATCCTCCTTTACAGTCCTCATCAGTCGGTCGACCGACCGTGAAGGAGGCCG
>DATFRX010000147.1:0-9546 GCA_035262905.1 Nocardioidaceae bacterium | reverse complement strand
AATCCCAAATCGCCACCGACCTCGGCGTCACCCAAATGCAAGTCAGCCGACTCCTCAGCCGCATCCTCAACAACCTCAAAACCGAACTCACAGCCAGCTAACCACGAGGCACGACCGCCGACGGGATAAACCGTCAGCGGTCGTGCTTCGAGTGTTCGCGTGGGCGGGACTTTCGGTAATGCCGATAGGCCAGCAGAAAGATGCCCAGCATCACGGCGAGTGCAACCAGAATGCCGAGCATCGAGATCAAGGGTTCTATTCGCATGCCTGGTCGCGTACGCAACGAATATCGAGGAACACATCGGCCATTGTCAGCATGTGTTAGGTACGGCCTCGACCGCTTCATGACTGAACGGACGAGACCTCAGCCAAGACATCGGAGCGCTCCGCGTCTCAACCTGCTTCGTCTGTACCCACCGAGTGGGCGTCGATGCCACCGGACGGCGGCAACTGTCGATTCGCGATCAGATGCTCGGCGACCTGACGGAGCTTGACGTTGTGGTCCTGCGAGTAGCGGCGCAGGACCTCGAACGCTCTGGCCTCGTCCAGGCCGTAGCGCTCCATGAGGATGCCCTGGGCCTGGCCGATGAGCTTGCGGGTGTCGAGCGCCGTGTTGAGCCCCGCCTCGTTCATCGACTCCGCCAGGGCCAGGGCGGCGTGGCGGGCGAAGATGTTCGCGAACGCGATGTCGTCCGGCGTGAACTCCCGCCGTCGGGTCCAGTAGACGTTGATCGAGCCGATCCGCCGGTCGTCGACGCTGGTCAGCTCGACGGCGAGCACGCTCGCCACGCCCATTGCGCTGACGGTCGACGCCCACTCGGGCCATCGCGGGTCGTCGGCCAGATCGCTGGACAGCAACGTCTCGCGATGCCAGGAGCTGTCCCGGCACGGACCCTCGGAGAGCTCGTACTGCAGGAGATCGGCCTTCTCGACCAGCGCGTCGGTGGCGGCCACGGTCTCCAGCCGCCGGCCCGAGCGGATCAGGGTGAGTCCCCCATGGTTCGCATCGAGCTGCCCGCAGACGTACACGACGATCTCCTCGGCCGTCGCAGCCGGCGTCGGGGCCGCCTGCAGCGCCTCGGCGAGTCTGGCGAACTCGAGTGCCTGGTCGTCGGCCGTCATGGATTCCTGGAACCGACCGGCTCCGCAGTCCGGGCGAGAATCGACCGGATCTGGTGCGACACGATTCCTCCCTAGCTGGCTAGCGCCCCGCCGCAGTGAGGCTAGTACCCACCGGCGACACCGGCACACCCACCGAGGTGGGTGCCATTCTCACGCGCAGCTACAGACCGACCGCCTCGTCGCTGGACTGAGGCAGCCGGCGAGTGGCGACCAGGTGCTCGGCCACCACGCGGAGCTTGATGTTGTGGTCCTGGGAGTAGCGGCGCAGCACCTCGAAGGCCCGCTCGCTGTCCAGGCCGTGCCGCTCCATCAAAATGCCCTGCGCCTGACCGATCAGCTTGCGAGAGTCGAGGGCGACGTTGAGCCCCTCTTCGCTCCACGACTGCGCCAGGGCGATCGCTGCATGGCGGGCGAAGATGGCCGCGAACGCGGCGTCGTCGGCGGTGAAGCGGCGGACCCGGCTCCAGTACGCGTTGATCGAGCCGATCCGGCGGTCCTCGACCGTGGTCAGCTCGGCGGCGAGCAGACTCGAGATGCCTCGGCTCGCGACCTCCGGGGTCCACTCGGGCCAGCGACTATCGCGCGCGAGGTCCTCAGAAATCAGGGTCTGGCGGTGCCAGGAGTCGTCGAAGCACGGTCCGTTTCCGAACTCCTGCTGCAGATGATCGAGCTGCCCGACGAGCGGGTCGGTCTCGGCGATGGTCTCCAGACGTTGCCGAGCGCCGATCAGGGTGATGCCGGCGTAGTCGGCATCGAGCTGGTCGCGGACATAGGCCACGATCTCGCCGGCGGTCGCCCCCGGAGTCGGGGCAGCCTGGAGTGCCGCGGCGAGCTTGGCGAACTCGAGCGCATCGGATTCAGGCATCAGGGGCGGGCTCCGGGTTGTCCCCCTCATGGACGCTTCGAACCTACGCCCACTGTCCAAGCCGACGCCAGGAGTCTCACGGATCGGCGACGGCTCAGTCGTCGGCGAACGTCACCAGCTCGCGGATCACCTGGCCGTCGGCGAACTCGAGCGTCAGCTGGCCCGCGATCCGATCCGGCTCGGCGTCCCAGATGTAGTCGGCGGTGACCGACTGGCCGTGGACCTCGCTGGCCCCGAGTCGCATCGTCCCTTGCGGCGGATCCCCTCGGTAGGCCCGCCGGATCGCCTCCAGGCCCTGGTGGACCATCCACACCGGATCGGACAGGACGAACACGGCGTCGCGGTGGTACATCGCGAACATCGGCGCGAAGTCCCCGGTCCGCACGCCCCGGTTGAACGCGTCGAGATGGCGGATCAACCGCCTTTGCAGGTCCGATCCCAGCGAGGTCATGACGAGGCGAGCAGGGTGAAGGCGTCGTCCATATGCCTGCCACCACCTGCGCTTGCTCGGGAACCCACATCGTACAACCCGCGAGGTCATCGGCAGACATATCGGACGTGTCGCGTGGCCCGGCAATATCGGTCGATCTGGTTTGAGGCGGTCTCGATCTGGGCACTGCCACGCCTATGACGCACCGTGAAACTCCCGCGACCGAGGACGCTTCGCTCGGCCAGCTGACCGGCGATCTTAGTCAACAGGTCAGTCGGCTGGTACGCGACGAGATTCGCTTGGCCCAGGTCGAGATGAAGGACAAGGGCCGGCGATTCGGCAAGGGCGCCGGACTCATGGGCGCGGGCGGCGTGATCGCCCTGTTCGGCGTCGGCTGTGTGGTCGCGGCGGCGGTGCTCGCGCTCGACCTCGCCTGGCCGACCTGGCTCGCCGCCATCGTCGTCGGCGCCGTGCTGCTCATCGTGGCCGCGATCGTCGCCGCGACCGGACGGAGCCAGATGCGCCGCGGAACGCCGCCGATGCCACGGCAGGCGATGGAGAGCACCAAGGAAGACATCGAGGCCCTGAAAGGGGGTCACCGATGAGCGACATCAGCAGACTCGGACCTGAGCAGCAGCCCGTTCCGGACGACCCGGCGGCACTGCAGCGGGACATCGAGGAGACCCGGGAACGTCTGGAGGAGACCGTCGACGAGATCGGCCGGCGCCTCGACGTCAAGGCCCGGATGAGGAGTGCCGCGCAGGACGCGGGCCAACGGGCGAACGAGATGGGTCAGCAGCTCAGTGCCTACGGCAAGAGCCACCCGAATACGGTCGCGCGCGGCGTGACCGTCTTCGTCGTCGCCACCGGCCTGCTGCTGCTCGTCAGGAGGCGACGGAACCGATGAGCAAGACAGCGAAGCTCGCCTACCGGCCGGTGGGCATGGTGAGCGGTGTGATCGGCGGCTTGGTCGCCAGCGCCGTGTTCAAGCAGGTCTGGCGGCGGGCGCCGGGGCCGGACGAGGCACCGGGCCCGCTGGAGTCGAGGTACAGCTTCCGCGAGATCCTGCTCGCCGCCGCGGTCCAGGGCGCGATTTTCGGTGTGGTCAAAGCCGCCATCGATCGGGGCAGCGCCAATGCCTTCGAGCGGTGGACCGGCGAGTGGCCGGGCGACGACTAGCTCGCCCAGAACTCAGAGCAGCCGCCCGAGCGGACCGAGGTCGATGTTCAGGTCCTCGGGCTCCAGACCGAAGTGCTCCCGTAGCTCTGTCATGCGCTTCTCGAGGAGCATGAGGGTCTCCCCCACCCGTTCGGTCTCCTCCTCGGTCAGCGCACCGGCGTCGAGGCGACGGATCGCCTGCCGCTCCATCAGCTGCCGCAGCAACTCCACCAGAGTGAGCACGAGCTGTACCAGCCCACGCTCCACCTTCTCGGGATCGGCGGTGACCCGTCGGCTCAGCGCGTCCAGATCCAGCGCGCTCTCGCCGAAGATGCGATCAGCCGGCGTTCCCTCGGGATGCTCAGGAACAGTCATCGTGCTGCGGCCTCCTGCTGGTCGACGAAGCTGAACGGCGGCCACGGCCCGCCGAGGGAGACGTCTCGTCCGGCACCCTCCTGCCGCCACTCCTCGAGCCGCTGCTGAAGCTCCGGCTCGGCCGTCCTCGGCGCCAGGCAGGCCAGCCGTACGCCCTCGGCCGCAGGTAGCTGACGGACGTCGCGGCACACGCGCCGAGCGCGCTGCTCCAGCTCGCCGGCGACCTCCTCAGCGGCATGGACCTGGGCCGCCCGATGCCTGAGGTACGCACTGCCGACCGACTGCTCGGCATCGCGAGCCGACGTCGGCTGGTCGGGCCAGGTGGCGCGGACCACCATCTCGGCGAGCCCGTGGAGCTCGTCGAGCCGACGCCGCCACTGCGACCCACGCCGGGCCAGCTCCTGGCCGACCTCGGCGCGGTCGCTCAGCACGGTCGGGAAGCGGACCGGCAACACCGCTGCCGAGCGGCTCAGCTGGTCGACGATCTCGTAGTAGCGCAGGGTCATCGAGCGATTGGGCTCGGGCCCCCGCGGGCACTCCTCGGCGATCAGAGCAGCCTCGGAGCCCCGGACGGTCTCGATCTCGCGTCCGCACACGCCGACCAGCTCGGGGGTCTCTGCCTCGGCCGGCCGGACGGCGTAGAGCAGCATCATCACGGCGTCCGCCCCCTCGTGAGGTTGACCGTCCCCTCCACCTCGTGAGCGGGAGCGAGGATGAGCCGCAGGCCGAGGTAGACCAGGTCGACGTCGGCGACGCCGAGCACGATGTCGCCACTGACCACCACGCCGCCGCCGATGACCCGGTCCAGCAGGTCGATCAGCGCGACGTCGCTCGACGGTCTCGTCGTCGTGACGCTCATGCCGGATCCGCCACGGAGCCGACCCGCGGCAGGGAGGCGAAGTTGTAGGCGGGCCAAGGTCCGCTGGCCTCGACCAACAGGCCGTCGGACGCCGATCCCTGTGCGATCTCGTCCACCAGCCCGCGGAAGTCGGCCTGGACCGCGCGATCGACCAGGAAGGCGGCGTTGAGGACCATCGGCTCGCGGCGGCCGGACAGCACCGGGTCCTGCGGTGCGTTGCGCACGGCGTCGACGCTGACCTCGCCGATCCGGTCGTAGCAGGCCTGCGCCCGGTCGTGCGCGAACGTGTCGGCCTCGGCGCGCTCCTGCTGCTCGCGGGATCGCCCGACCAGGTAGTCGCGGCCGGTGCGCGCGGACTCCGACTCCTCGGCAGCTGCGTCGGACTTGTCGGTGCGGTAGACCTTCACGGCCCACTCCACCCGGTCGGTGATCCGCTCCATCGCCTTCCCGATCTCGGGGGCGTGGTCGGTCACAGCATCGCGAAGCGCCTCGACACCGCCGTAGAGCGAAGGCAGCCGGAACGGCACGACGTCGCCGGCTGCGATCGCGGCCTGCAGCACCCGGTGATGCGCGGTCGCGATCGCGCCCAGCCAGGCCGCGTCGTCGGCATGGCGCTCCCACGCCGACGGCTCGAACTCCTCGTAGGGCAGGACACTCGTGACGGCCACCAGCGGATCGATCTCGACAGTGTGGATCGGGGCACCGGCGATGCCGGGCGGCCACTCCGGCAGTCCGGTACGGCGCTCCAGCACGCCGTACGCGTGGATCAGGACCCGGTCGCTCGACATCAGCTCGACCGCCCGGTCTTGGCCTTGCTCTGCTTGCTCCCCCCGGACGAGCCGGCGTCGTCGGCCATCCGCTCCTCGAGCGCCTTGATTCGGTTGGCGAGCTCGGCCCGGTCGTCGCCGTCGCTGTCGCCGCTCGGGGCGGAGCTGAACTCGTCGGACTCCCACCAGTTGACGCCGATCTCCTTGGCCTTGTCGACCGAGGCGACGAGCAACCGGATCTTGATGGTGAGCAGCTCGATGTCGAGCAGGCGCACCTGGATGTCGCCGACGATGACGATGCCCTTGTCGAGCACCCGCTCGAGCACGTCGGCCAGGCTCTGCCCCTGCGTGTGGGTGGACAGGTACGCGTCGGGCCGGCCCGTCGGCGCTCCGGCGGGCTGGCGCGGTTGAAGATCACCGGAAGGACTGGACATCTCAGACTCCTTCGGTCTCGGCCCTTAGGTAGCGGCGACGCCGATCGAAGCTGACGATCCCTCCGTCTCGATCGGTCTCGACCTGATAGCTGGCCATCACGTCGGTCGTCTCGGGCACCCGCTCGACCTCGAGCACCTCGACCGTGAGGACCCAGCCGTCGTCGGTACGACGAAAGCCGGTGACACCCTCGGTCGGGCATCCGACGAGCTTGGCGAGCGAGTTCATCACCCGCTCGCCCAGACGCTCGGCGCCGACGCCGTTGGAATTCGAATCAGCCTGTTTGTCTGCCATGTTGGTCACTCGGTGTCTCCACCGGGAGCTCCGACGCGATCAGGCGCTGGAGCAACTCCTCTTCTCGTCGATCTGCTTCGGCCTCGTCGATCGTGCCGTCCTCGCGCCGAGCCTGAATGGCGTTCAGCTCGGCGTGGAGGACGTCCGGATCGGACCATTGCCGATCCGCCTCCTGCCGAATCTGGTCGGCGACCCACGTCACGCCACGCACGGGTGCGAGCGGCAACGTGAGGAGGCCGACGATCAGTCCCACACCGGCTCACCACCCAGGGCGGTGTCGATGAACGCGTACGCCGGCTGCGGCCCGATGAACCGCAGCCGCAGGCGCGCCGGCAGCTCCCGGCCGATTCGGGCGATCGCCGCATCGACCTTGGACCGGTCGTCCCGGCTGACCAGGAGGGCCGCGTCCAGGACGTTCTTCCGCTTCGCTCGGTCCTCGATCCGGATGTCCCGACCGAGGGGTCCCAGCTGGTCGATGAGATAGGCGGCGTCGGCCTGCTCGTACTCCTCGATACCGCCGGCGACCATCCGGCCGAGCTCCAGCTTCGCCTGGTACGACTCGCCGCCGGCCACGACCGACTCGCGGAAGGCGCGCACCTGGGCGTTCTCCGTGACCAGCTCACGCAACACCTCCTGCTCGTCATGCACCGCCTTGACCGTCAGCTGCTGCATGCCGTCGAACTCGCCGAGCAGCGTGAGCAGCCGCTCCTCCCGAGCCTTGAGCACCTGCTCGGCGACCTCCTCGTCCGAGCCGAGGACGACACCGAACCGCATCGGCAGCACCGTCGAGTCTTCGACGATGGCCTCGAGGACATGCGCGTGTGCGAGCAGATCCTCCCGGCCGATCTTCGCGTCCGGGTCGACGTCGCTGACGATCGCGACGAGCGAGCCGTGCTGGACCGGCCGGATCGCAGCCGCCTGGCGCCCGAGCACGTTGGCCGGCAGCGACGTCTCCGCGGGGACGATCCCATAGAGATGGACGGACATGCTCACCCCTTGTCGCTTCGCGATCGCCGGCTGCTGGAGGAGCTCTTCTTCGTGGTTCCGCTGCTCCTACGGCGCGAGCTCTGTCGAGCCGGCTGCTTCTCCCGGTCGTCGTCGTCCTCGTCGTCGCCGATGAACTCCGACACCTTGTCCTTCGCGGCATCGAGGGCGCCCTTGGTCTTGCCCTTGGCGCCGGCCTGGGTCACGTCCTCGATGAGCTCGGGGATCCCGTGCGTCTGAGTCTCGGTGAGATCGAGTCGATTCACCGCCTCGGCGAAGCGCAAGTACGTGTCGACGCTGGCGACCACGATCCGAGCGTCGATGGTCAACAGTTCGATGCCGACCAGCGAGACCCGTACGTAGATGTCAATGACCAAACCCTTGTCGAGAATGGTGTCGATGACATCGGCGAGGCTGCTTGGCGAGGGTCGATCCAAGTAGCGATTTGAACTTGCGGTTGCGACGGTCATCCGGTCTCCCTACGAACTCGGGTGGTCGGCGATCGAACGGGCTAGCTCTTCTTCGCCGAAGTGCGCTTGCGCGTGGTCGACTTCTTCGCCGTCCCAGTGCTGGACTGCGCGGTCTTGCGGCCAGTGCCTCGGCTGGCGGCCGTCTTCTTGCGCGACGCCGACTTCTTCGCCGAGCCGTTGCGCTGTCCGTTCGAGGACGACTGCGACGTCGACTTCTTGGCCGTCGACTTCTTCGCCGCGGTCTTCTTCCTCGTCGACCTGCCATTGCCGGACGACTTCGACTTCGAGGAGCCGCCGCTGGAGCTCTGCACCTCGCCCTCATGGATCACGCCGGTCCAGCCCTCAACCTCTTCCGGGTCGAGCAGCGTGTGGCTCGCGACGTGACGGCGATAGTGCTTGAGCTCGAGACGGGCTCGCCGGCCCTGGGCGCGCCAGATATTGCCGGTGTGCTCGAACAGACCCTGCGGGTGGTACTCCAGGGTCACCAGCACCCGGGTCAGATTCGGTGCCAGCTCGTGGAACGTCACGGCACCGTTGACGTGGCCCTTCTCGCCCTTGGACCGCCAGACGATCTTCTCGTCCGGGACCTGCTCCTGGATCTCGGCCGTCCACGAGCGGTGCGACCAGAAGATCTGTGCCTTCCACTCGAGCTCGGCGTCCGACTTCTGCTTGACGTTCTCGACCTTCTTCATGAAGGTCGGGAAGTCCTCGAACTGGGTCCAGAGCTGGTAGGCCGTCGAGCGGTCGACCGGCACGTCGACCGATTCGACGATGTTGGTGACCTTCAGCTTCTTGTCCTTGCCACCCTTCGAGCCACGCTTGAAGATGCCGGTGACCTTGTCCTTCATCTTGGACAGGCCGTGCTTGGCCTGATCGGTGGTGCCGTGGCCCGCAGCCGACGCCGTCTGCTTCACGAGCTCGGTGCCGGCCTTGAGTTTGGCCTGCTTGACCGGTCCCTTGGTTGCCTTCATTGCCTTTCCTCCCACATCGCCGATGGCGGCCGTGTTCAAACGGTCCGTCAAGGAGTCGATGGACTTGGTTACCGACGAGACGCCGCGATCGGCGAGCGCTCGTCCTAGGCCCTCGGCCTCGCCGACCAGGCGATCGAGACCGAGCTGGTCTGCCAGCGCCTGTTCCTCGCGCTTGGTCATGTCAGCCTCCGCTCCGGGCCGCCGACTTGCTGCGTCCACGACGCGACCGGCTCGCCGGCTCTTCGGCTTCCTCGTCCTCGTCGTCGTACTCCTCGTCGGCGTCGACGGCTTCGTCCTCGTCTTCGTACTCGTCCTCGTACTCGTCTTCGGCCGGCTCGACCTCGTCCTCAGGCTCGACCTCGTCCTCCGGCGGTGCGTCGGCCTCGCCGCCTCGCAGTGCCTGACTGCGGGTGGCCAGCCGGTCGCTGAAGGAGTCGACCCTGGAGGCGGCGGCCGCGACAGCGGCAGCCTTGCCGGCGTCCATGAGCTTGGCGCCGAGCTGTTGCGTCAGGGTTCCTCCGGGCGACGAGACGAGGCCGCCGGAGCCCTTCTTGACGTAATTGAGGGCAGCGTCCCGGACGTTGTCGTTGGCCATCGCGGATCCGACCATGACGGCCATCCGCAACTTCTTGAAGCGTCCGAGGACGTACCCGGCAGCGACTGCGGTCGCTACTCGTGAGGTCTTGGACATCCCTGTTCCTCTCTGTTCCGCGCTTGGCCTATGGCCTTGTCTCTCTCCCTTCGCCACCGGTACCCAAGAGCGCTGGACCTAACCCGGGTCGAGGAACATTGCAAGCCGTCGAACTATCAGACTCCGGA
>DATFRX010000146.1:0-5931 GCA_035262905.1 Nocardioidaceae bacterium | reverse complement strand
GGTCCCGCTTCCGGGTCATTGGCTGGATACGACTCCGACGAGGTCGCGGCATACGACGAGGCGGTCGCCGCACTCAATCGCAACCTTCGAGTCGGTCTCGCGGTCTATCGCGAAGGTCTCGCCACTCCGGCCGCCTATCGCGAGCTCTCCTCGGTCTACGCCGGCGACGAGTTGGCCGACGAGTGGGAGAACCTCCGCAACATGGACGCGGCGGACGGCTATCTGGACGGCTCGGCTTCGGTGGTCTGGACCAAGCCGGTACGGATCCTGGTCAGCAACGAGGGCGGAACCGTGGACCTGAAGGCGTGTATCGACCGGAGCCAGATGCAGGCGTACACGCACGACGGCGGCGCGATCGGCAACGACGCAGCGTTCAAACGAGCCGTGTTCACGGTGACGATCGACCTCGGCGAGGGTGACACCTGGCGGGTCTCGGGCGGAGAGGAGTCCGGCACATGCTGAGACGCCAACTCGGAGCGATCGGCGGCGCCGTCGTTGCCCTGACCGCCAGTCTCGGCCCGGCTGTGGCCGATCCCGGTGGCGACGGCGCCGGCTGGGGCGACGGCGACGTGTGGGCTCAGGCCGATGAGCAGGGCTCCGACAGTGGTGGCGGCAGCAGTGACGGCAGTGGGCCGAGCGGCGACACGTCCGGCGGCTCGTCGACGAGCTTGTCCAGTCCGTCGAGCGGCGGCGACGCCTGTGGCACCGCGTCCGGCGGCGGCATGCTGATGCAGCTACTGGGTCTCCAAGGCAGCTGTGCCTACGCCCCGGCGCTCGACAACGGCGATCCGGGCGTCGCCCCGGTCCCGGTCGTCGACGCCCGCGCCGAGGCGGAGAAGGCCTACGACAGCATCAACCTGGCGACGCCCGACATCCAGCTGGCGCCGGACCCACCGCTGCCGACGTACCCCAACCTCGAGACCTGGGTCTGGGTGCCCCGGTCGCAGTGGGCGCCGGTGGAGCTGTCGGTGACGGCTGGCGCGACGACGGTCCACGTCGAGGCCCGACCGGTACGCATGGAGATCGACTCCGGTGAGCGGTCGCAGATGAAGTACTCCTCGGCCGGGATCGACTCGTCCTTCGTCTGCTACGACGCGGGCACCCCGTGGAACAGGTCGCTCGGTGACGACGCCGAGACCTCGTGCGGCTACACGTACCAGACCACGTCCTCGGACAACCCGGACGGCGGCAACCGCTATCGCATGACCGCCGACATCGTCTACGAGGGCTCCTGGACCTGCGTCGGCCAGTGCACCGAGGAAGCCGGGTCGCTCGGCGAAGCCGCCGGTCCGACCAGCAGCCAGCCCGTTGACGTCCAAGAGCGCCAGAGTGTGGTGGTGGAGTAGATGACCGTCCAGCAGCAACCGCCCTCCACGTCGCCGTTCGGCCACGGGCCGTCCGGCGACGGTGTCGCTCGGCCCTCATCGCGGCAGCAACGCCGTGAGGAGCGCGCCCGGGCGAAGCGGGCCGAGCGCGCCGCCGATGCCGATCGTCGACCACGCCGGCCCTACGGCCAGATGCTGCTCGCCATCCTGCTCATCGTCGGTTGCGCCCTGGGTGCCGCCATCGCGTTCACGAAGGCCGGCGACACGACATCGGTCGTCGCCGTCACCGACGGAGTGGCTCGCGGCGAGACGATCACCCGCGACGACCTCACGACGACGCGAGTCGCCGGTGTCGACGGCGCCGTGCCGGCCGACCAGCTTCAGGATCTGGTGGGTCGTACGGCAGTTGTCGACATGTTGCCGGGACAGGTCGTTGTCGCCGACGCGTCGAGCGCCGACCCGATTCCGGCCAAGGGGGAGACCCTGGTCGGTGTCGCCCTGGAGCCGTCGAACGTTCCAGACGGGCTGGCGCCAGGCGACAGTGTCCGGGTCCTCGCAGCACCGGAGGAGGGTGCCGAGCCGGATCCGGGCGGCGCGCTACTCGCCGACGCTGTCGTCTACACGATCGACGACACCGAGGTGGTCGGCAGCGGGACCGGTGCCCGGCCGGTCACCCTGATCGTGCCGGACACCCGCGCCGACGTCGTCGCGCTGTACGCCGCGTCCGACCGGATCGTGCTGATCGAGACGTCCGCGTCTGGGGGTGGCGCCTGATGCTCATCGCGGTCGGCGGCGAGAAGGGTTCGCCGGGTGCTACGACGACGGCGGTCGCGATGGCCGCCGGTTGGCCGAACCCGGCCGTCGTGGTCGAGGCCGACCCTGGTGGTGGCGATCTGGCACTGCGGCTACGGCTTCCGTCGGGCGAGGCACTACCGCCGACGCCGACCGTACTCACGCTGGCGGCGGCGGCCCGAGCGCATCTCGAGGACACCCAGCTGGTGCTTCGACATGCCTCGGGACTGTCGGATCGGATGGGGGTGGTCCCGGGCCATCTCTTGGCCGAGCAGTCAGCCGGGATGGCCGGATCCTGGGAGGCCCTGGCCTCGGTCCTGTCCTTCTCCGAGCTCGACGTGATCGTCGACGTCGGACGGTTGGACTCCGGTTCGCCCGCGATGCCGATCGCGGCGATGGCCGATGCGGTCATGGTCGTCGGACGGCCGACGAAGGCCGGCGGACTGCGCCTGCGCGAGCGGATCAAGACCCTCGGACCGGCGCTGGCCGCTCGGCGTGGCCAACCCGCCATGATCTGGGCGGTCGTCGTGACACCGGCCCGGCACGCCGACGCGTACATCGCGGATCTGCAGCACATGCTGACCGGGGCCGGAGTCGACCCGGTGAGCGTCGGGCATGTGCTCTTCGACGCGGCCGCGGCGGCCCGGATCGACGAGGGCGAGAACCCGACCGGCCGGCTGTCGCGTACGCCGCTGATGCGGTCGGCCCGCGACCTGGCCAGTCGACTGAGCTCGCTGGACGCCCGGCATGTCGCCCGCGGACCGGACCGCCCGCGCAACGGATTCGACGGCGGCAATCCCAGTCATCGGCTCAACCCCGAGGCGGCGATGTAGATGGCGCTCAATCGGGAGTTGGTGCTGCGGCTCCAGGCCGAGGTCGGCGACCGGCGTACGGCCGAGCGGCAGGCACGCCGAGCGCAGCGGCTGCCGGACCTGACCGGCGAGGCCGAGCGTCAGCACACCCGGCCGATCATTCGCGCGGTGGTCGAGGCGTACTCCCACCGGCTGGTCGAGACGACCGGGTTGGGCGTGCCGGACGACATGCAGACCGAGCTGGTCCGAGCGCTCGACGCCCGGCTGTTCGGCGCCGGCCCCTTCCAGCATCTGCTCGACAACGACAAGGTCGAGGACATCCACTGCAACGGCTACGACAAGATCTTCGTCCGCTACTCCAACGGCGAGGACGAGCAGGTCGACCCGGTCTGCGACTCCAACGAGGAGCTGGTCCAGATCCTGCAGGACCTGGCGAGCTACACCGGACTGTCGAGCCGGCCGTTCGACACCTCCAACGTCGAGCTCGACCTGCGGCTGCCGGACGGCTCCCGGCTGTCGGCGACCCAAGGCGTGTCCCCGTGGCCGACCGTGTCGATCCGGCGGCACCGCCACCCAACGCTCAACCTGGCCCACGAGCAGGACCTCGGCACCATCGACCGCGAGCAGGCGAACTTCCTTCGCGCCGCAGTCAGGGCCAAGAAGAACATCATGATCGCCGGTGGCACCGGCGCCGGAAAGACCACGCTGCTGCGGGCCATGGCCAGTGAGATCGCACCGACCGAGCGGTTGATCACCGTGGAGCGCACCCTGGAGCTGGCGCTGCACGAGGACACCGTCGGCCATCCCAACTGCGTGCCGTTCGAGGAGCGGCAGCCCAACGCGGAGGGCGAGGGCGGCGTGTCACTCGCGACCCTGGTCCGGCGGTCGCTGCGGATGAGCCCCGATCGGGTGATCGTCGGCGAGGTGCTCGGCGACGAGGTCGTGACGATGCTCAACGCGATGACGCAGGGCAACGACGGCTCGCTGTCAACCATCCACGCCAATTCGGCGCTCGAGGTGATCCCGCGGCTGTGCGCGTACGCCATCCAGGCCCAGGAGCGGCTGCCGATGGAGGCGACTCAGATGCTGGTCTCGGGAGCCCTCGACTTCATCGTCTTCATGCGCAAGGTCGACAAGCAGCAGCGGGTGATCGACTCAGTCCTCGAGCTGACCGGCTACGACGGTTCGAGGGCCACCCATTCGCATCTGTGGCAGTCGCCTGGCATCGGTGAGCGCGGCGTACGCACGGCGGCGCAGGTGACGTGCATGGACGACCTCGTACGCGTGGGCTGGCAGCCCGGCGGTTGGGGTGACGGCGGATGACCGGCCTGGTCGTCCTGCTCGCCGCCGGCGCCGCCACCGGTGTCGTGCTGCTGATCGCATTGCTGCGTGGGCATCGGCTCCAGCTGCCGGAGATGAAGCCGAGCGGCCTGTCCGAGAACGACCGCCGCCGGCTCATGATCGGACTCGTCGTCGTGCTCGGCGTCGCCATCCTGACCCGCTGGCCGGTGGCCGTCATCGCAGCGGCGGTCATCGTGCTGCTGTGGCCGCGGATCGTCGGCGCCACCGGCGTCGGACAGGCTGCGCTGGATCAGCTCGAGGCGCTGGCGATCTGGACCGAGTCGATGCGTGACATCACCCGTGCGTCGACCGGACTCGAGGAGGCCATTCCGGTCACCGCGCAGTCCGCGCCCGATGCCTTGGGGCCGGCGCTGCGGCGGCTGTCCGATCGGCTTGCGGCGCGGATCCCGCTCGACACGGCGCTGCGCGACTTCGCTGCCGACGCGGACGACCCCGGTGTCGACTACGTTGTGGCGGCCCTGATCCTCAACGTGCGTACGCGTGGGCCGGAACTCGCCGCCGTACTCAGCCGGCTGGCCGACTCGACCCGGGCCGAGCTGGCGATGCGGCAGGAGGTCGAGGCCGAGCGGCGTCGGCTGCGTCGGCACACCTGGATCATGTTCGGCATCATCGCGGCCTGGATCAGTGGGCAACTGCTGGTCGCCCGCGAGCACCTGGAGCCGTTCGGCGAGCCGGCCGGACAGGTCGTACTCGCCCTGATCGTGGCCGCCTGGGTCTTCGCCGCGATGCGGGCCCGCTCGCTGTCCGAGCCGGTCCGCCCGGCACGCTTCCTAACGACGCAGGAGCCGGTCGACTTCGGGGGTGGCCTGCGATGAACGGCTGGGTGTTGTTGTTCGGCGCCGGCATCGGGCTCGGCCTCGCCCGGCTGATCTGGCTGTTCGCGCCACGTCGGGTCGACATGGTCGGGGCGGCGCAGCGATGGGAGGCCGCCCGAGCGACCGCCACGGTGCACACACCGCCCGGCATGGCGCGTACGGGTGTCCAGGCCAAGCTGGGCCGGATACTCGCCGTACGTCTCGGCCGGCACGGCGTCCAGATGCAGCAGATCCGGCAGGACCTCGCGATGGTCAACCGTGACCTCGAGGGCTTCCTGGTCACGACGACGCTGAAGAGCCTGGCCGGTCTCGTACTGCCGTCGGTGCTGTTCGCGTTGCTGCGGTCGGCCGGTGCCTCGCCGCCAGCGTCGGCGCCGTTGGTCTTCGGCGTCATCTTCGCCGTCGGCTTCGTCTTCGTCTCGATCGAGCAACTGCATCGCGAGGCGAACGACCGGCGCGACGAGCTCCGTCGCACGCTGTCGACCTACCTCGATCTGGTCGCGATGGCGATGGCCGGCGGTCGCGGTCACCCCGAGGCATTGCCGATGGCAGCCCAGATCGGCAGCGGCTGGACCTTCGAGCTTCTCGAGGACACCGTGGTCGGCGCCCGCGATGCCGGGACGACGCCGTGGGCCGCGCTCGGCGAGCTCGGCCGGCGGTGCGACATCAGTGAGCTTCGCGACCTTGCGGTCGCGGTCACCCTGGTCGCCGACAACGGCGCTCGGGTACGGGAGACGTTGATGGCCCGGGCCGAGTCGTTGCGGCAGAGCCGGATCACAGCGGCCAAGGAGGACGCCCAGAAGCGCTCGGACTCCATCGAGTGGA
>DATFRX010000145.1:0-3446 GCA_035262905.1 Nocardioidaceae bacterium | reverse complement strand
GAGTCGGCGTTGTCTGGCGTCATGCGCAGCGAGCAGCGCATGTGGTACCGCCGCAGCTTCCAGGTGCCGGCCGACTGGCAGATCGGAGCCGGGCAGCTGCTGCTCCTCCACTTCGGTGCGGTCGACTACGACGCGAAGGTGTGGGTCGACGGCGAGCAGGTTGCGACGCACCGCGGCGGGTACGCCGGCTTCGACGTCGACATCACCGACGCCCTGGCTGCCGGCGACGGCCCGCACGAGCTTCTGGTGTGGGCCGAAGACCTGACCGACTCGACCTGGCAGCCGGTCGGCAAGCAGCGCCGCGAGCCGGACCGCGGCATCTTCTATCAGGGCAGCTCCGGGATCTGGCAGACCGTCTGGATGGAGCCGGTGCCCGCAGTCCACGTCACCGGCCTGGAGATGACGCCCGACCTGGCGACCGAGACGCTGCGCCTGACCGTCCGGGTGTCCGGGGCGACGACGCATCGGGTCGAGGCAGTGGCACACGACGGCGAACACGTCGCCGGTACGGTCACAGGCCCGACCGGTCAAGAGCTCGCCCTGGCCGTACCGGAGCCGGAGCTGTGGTCGCCGGACTCGCCGTTCCTCTACGAGCTTCGGGTGCGGGTCATTGATGGCGATGCTCACGGCGGCGACGTCATCGACGAGGTCGGCTCGTACTTCGGCATGCGCGAGATAGGGATCGTCCGGGACGCCGCCGACCGTCCGCGGATCGCATTCAACGGCGAGATCCTGTTCAACCTGGCGACGCTCGACCAGGGGTTCTGGCCGGACGGCCTGCACACCGCGCCGACCGACGAGGCACTCCGCTTCGACCTCGAGCAGCACAAGGTCCTGGGCTTCAACTCCGTACGCAAGCACATCAAGGTCGAGCCCGACCGGTGGTACTACTGGGCCGACCGGCTCGGTCTCCTGGTCTGGCAGGACATGCCGTCGTCCAAGCTGGGGCAGATTCCGGCCGATCCGTGGCGCAACCAGTTCGAGGCCGAGCTCTACGAGCTGATCCGAAGCCACCGGAGCTGGACGTCGATCGTCGCGTGGGTCCCGTTCAACGAGGGCTGGGGCGAGTGGGATCGCGAGGCCACCGGCCGGATCGCCCGCAAGGTGAAGGCCCTCGATCCGAGCCGGCTGGTCGACGCCCACAGCGGCCTGAACCTGCCCGACTCGCACGGCGACTCCGGAGCGGGCGACATCATCGACCTCCATGAGTACGTCGGACCCGCGACGCCGAAGCCCGACGACCGGCGGGTCGCGATCGACGGTGAGCATGGCGGCTTCGGGCTCAGGGTCAAGGGCCATATGTGGTTCGACGGCGGCCACGCGTACGAGATGACCCGCAGCGTCGCCAAGCTCACCCGGCGCTATGTCGAGAACCAGCGCGACCTGCTGGCCGCCGTGGAGCGATACGGGCTGTCGGCCGGGATCTACACCCAGCTCACCGACGTCGAGCACGAGGTCAATGGCTTCCTGACCTACGACCGGCAGGTCCGCAAGATGGACTTCGACCAGGTCCGCGCCGTCAACGAGCAGATCGTCAAGGCTCGCTAGTCGCTGTCGCCGCCGTCGAAGGCCTTGCCCATCGCGTCGCTGTCGAAGGCGTCGAAGTTGGTCTCATTGAGGCTGTACCAGTTGCCCCACGGGTCGCGGAACATCGCCTCGACGCCGTACGGTCGCTCAGCCGGCTCCTGCAGGAACTCCACGCCGCGAGCGGAGTACTCCTCATACGTCTTGCGGCAGTCGTCGGTGTTCCAGGCGCCGACACCCAGCGCGCCCTTGGCCATCAGGCCCCGGATCGCGGCGGCGGTCTCCTCGTCGTGCATCGGCGGACCCGGCACGGCGAGGTTGAGCTGGAACATCGGGTCGGCCGGCGGCCCGACGGTGAGCCACCGGAAGCCGTTCTCCATCTGGACGTCGAACCGCTCCTCGAAGCCCAGTTTCTCGATGAACCAGGCCTTCGCCTCGTCGGCATCGGGCACGTACACACTGGCGACACCCAGCTTGGTGATCATCTGATTCTCCTTGCGTCGTTGGTGTCTCGACGCTAGCCAGCCGTGACCCGCTCGGGCTTCTCCATCGTTGCGGTCTTCGGATGTCCCGGCTGCGGGCGGCCCCACATCAACACGTAGCACCCCGGGATCGGCGGCGGCGCATCGCGATGGGCGGCGCGCTGGAACTCCGACGGCGACCGGCCGGTCAGCTCGCGAAATCGGGAGCTGAACGAGCCGAGGCTCGTGAACCCGACCAGGTGGCAGACCTCTGTCACGGTCAGGTTCACCGAGCGCAGCAGGTCCTGAGCCCGCTCGATCCGGCGTCGCGTCAGATAGCGGCCGGGACTCTCCCCGTAGGCGGCGCCGAACGCGCGTACGAAGTGATAGCGCGAGTAGCCCGCCGCCTTCGCGATCGCGTCGAGATCGAGCGGCTCGGCGTACTGGCTGTCCATCAGGTCACGGGCCCGACGCAGGGCGGCGAGGGCGACCAGCGCACCGGCACCTGGCGGCGTCGCGGCGACGGGAGCATCGACATTGCGGGGGCTCTGACCCCCAGGATGTCGATGCTCTCGTCGGGAGGTCACGTCGCGACGACGGAGCGAATCGCCGAGGTGATCGGCCGGCCGCCCGAGACGAGCTCCAGTGTCTTGCCGGCCGTCCGCGGCTCGTCGAGCAGGGCGACGAGTACGGCGGCGACGTCGTCGCGTGGCACCTCGCCGTAGCCGACCGAAGCGCCGAGGCGGACCAGGCCGGTGCCCGGATCGTTGTTCAGCCGCCCGGGTCGCAGGATCGTCCACTCGAGATCGCGGGACCGCAGATCGGCGTCCGCGGCCGCCTTGGCCCGAAGGTACGCGCCGTAGGCCGGGTCGACTCGCGGCGGCGGCGCCTCGTCGGCCCGGATCGCCGACACCATCAGATAGCGGCGCACCTCGGCCTTCTCCGCCGCATCGGCGAGCAGGACTGCCGCCGCGCGGTCCACGGTGTCTTTGCGGGCCACGCCGCTGCCGGGTCCGGCACCGGCCGCGAACACCACCGCATTGGCCTCCACCTCCCCGAGGTGACCGGCGACCTCGTCGACCGAGGCGGTCTCCAGGTCGCACAGGAAGGCCTCTGAACCGGTGGCCTCGACGTCGGCGATGTGGTCGGGATTGCGGACGAGTCCCGCGACGACGTCGTTGCGTTGCGTCAGCAACCGCTCAAGACGAAGGCCGATCTGTCCGTGTCCCCCAGCGATGACTACCCGCATGATCCCACCGTAGTCCTCCCGAGTGTCGCTCGATCTCCGATTCAGCGTCGGATCGAACTCCACGACACCGACGACAGGCTGGATCTCGAGCGGTGGTTTTAGCCGAGCTTAGCCGCCAGGTTGTCGTCGAGGGCTGCCAAGAACTCCTCGGTGGACAGCCACGGGGTGTCGCCACCGACGAGCAGCGCCAGGTCCTTGGTCATCTTGCCGCT
>DATFRX010000144.1:0-4355 GCA_035262905.1 Nocardioidaceae bacterium | reverse complement strand
CCTCGTCGCGCTGCTGCCGTCGGACGCCGACGTGGGGGTCTGGGACTACTTCGCCACCGCCACGATCCCCGATCGGGAGCAGGTGAGCCGGCTGCTGCGCGGGCTCGAGGCGTACGCCGACGGCGAGGTCGCGTCGGTGCCCGCCCTGGAAGCCGAGACCGGGCTGCGCCGGGGCCGAGTCGAGCTGATGCTCAAGCAGCTGGCCGTCGACGGCGTCGTGGAGCGGGTCGAGCGCGGCTGGGTACGAGGAGCGGCGGAGTGGACCTACGACGCAGCCCACTACGACGGCATCGTCCAGGTGCGCCGCCGCGAGGCCGACATCATGCGGGCCTACACGCGAGGCGATCGCTGCCTGATGCAGTTGCTGCAGGAGTCGCTCGACGATCCGACCGCCGCTGCATGCGACCGCTGCTCGGTCTGCCTCGGCGGCCTGCCGGAGCCGCTGTCGGCGGAGCCGGAGACTGGGACGATCGCGGCGGTCGGGCGACAGCTTCGGGGCGAGACGCATGTCCTGGAGCCGCGCAAGATGTGGCCGGGTGGCGCGTTCGGCGCCCGCGGCCGGATCCCGGCGGAGCTGATGGCCGAGCCGGGTCGCACGATCGTCTACGCCGACGCTCCGGAGTGGCGCGAGCTGGTCAGCACCGTGCTCACCCACGACGGGCCGGCCCCGGGGGAGCTGACCCAGGCCTGTGTCCAGGCGCTGGCCGGCTGGCGCACCGAGTGGGCGCAGCGGCCGGACGTGGTCGTCGGCCTGTCGGTCGCCGGCTGCCCGACCGTGACCGACGCCGTCGTCGACCACATCACCTCGGTGGGGCGGCTGAGCCGTACCGAGGTCATCACGGTGCCGAGGGCGGACCTGTCGGAGCTGTCGTCGCCCGAGGAGGCCCGGCTGTGGCGCGACTCGATCGCGGTCGATCCCGACGTTACGACCGCCGTCGCGGACGCCGCCGTGCTGCTGGTCGTCGACGCGACGTCGTCGCTGTGGCCGGTGACGGTCGCGGCCGCGAAGCTCCGTGAGGCCGGGTCGGGTGTCGTGCTCCCGCTGCTGCTGCACCGCCGGCCCTGAGGGTGAGTCGGCGATGATGACCCGGTGACGATCCACTCCGACCACCCGTTCCTGGTGCCCGAGCCCGATCGCAATCCGGCTCGCCGGCTGCGGGGCCGGCTGGCGTCCCCGGTCACGCTCTGGACGACGCGTCCGGACGACCCGGTCGGGCTGACCGTGTCGTCGATGCTCGTCGCAGACGGCGATCCGGCGAAGGTGCTGGCGCTGCTCGATGCCGACTCGGATCTGTGGGAGGCGCTTGTCGAGACCCGCCAGGCCGCTGTCCAGGTGCTCGGCTGGCAGCATCGTCGGCTGGCCGACGCGTTCGCCGGACAGGCTCCTGCGCCGGGCGGGCCGTTCCGGATGGCCGAGTGGACCGACACGCCATGGGGGCCGGTGCTCACCGACGCCAGTGCGTGGGCGGGCGTCCGGCTGGTCGACGGCGAGCCGCGACAGGTGGGCTGGGCGCTGGCCGTCGAGGCGGTCGTCGAACGGGTCGAGGTCGGCGACGACACGCCACCACTGCTCCATCGACGCGGGCGCTACGTCCGGCTGGACGAGGCATGACCACTCGGCCGTACACCGCCGATCAGCTTCGCCGGGCGACCCTGCGCCGGCAGTTCCCTCGGGTGCGTGGCCGCGGCCGGGCTGCCGTCGCCGAGGTGGTACGCCGGGTCGGCCCGATCCAGTCGCAGGCGCCGCGGGCTCCGTTCGTCGGCGTCGCCGCCAGGCTGCCCGGCGTGCCGTACGACGCGATCGCCGACGCCTTCGAGCGCCACGACATCGTCAAGGCGTCGAACATCCGCGGCACCGTGCACGTGAGCGTGCCGGAGCAGTTCCCGCTGCTCGACACCGTCACGCGACGCACGCTTGAGAGCGGAATGCGCAAGGTCTTGAACCTCCAGCGCCTCGACGTCGCCGACGTCCGGACCGAGATCGAGCGATGGATCGGCGACGACTGGCACCTGGAGTCCGACCTGACCGACCACATGACGTCGTGGCTCGAGACGCACGACTCGGCGGAGTCGGCCCTCGCCTCGAAGGAGTCGTCGGCGCGATTTCAGCTCCGCGGCTACAGCGCGTTGATCCGGCGGCCGTCGAACGGTTCGTGGGAGATGCGGAGTCCCTGGCTGCTCCGCCACGGGCCGCCGCTGCTCGGCACTCCGGTCGTCGACGCCGACACCGCGTTGGAGGGCCTGGTACGGGTGCATGTCGGCGCCTACGGCCCGTCGACCCGCGAGGACATCGCCTGGTGGTCCGGCGAGCGACTCACTCGGGTCGACGCCGCGATCGCCCGGCTCGGCGACGAGCTGGTGACCCGGCCGGGTCCGCGCGACGCCACCTACTTCGACCTCGCCGAGCTGCCGCCGGGTGGGCAGGCCGACCCGGGGCTTCGGCTACTCCCGGAGTTCGACGCCCTGGTCCTCGGCTACCACCCGAAGGGCCGGGTCCGGTTCCTCGATCCGGACCATGTCGAGGCGATCTGGAACCGGGCGAACGGCATCTTCTCGCCGACCGTCCTCCACGACGGCCGCCTGGTCGCGCTGTGGCGGCAGGTCGGCGCCGGTCGACGTCGTGACATCGAGGTCTGGCCGCTGCCGGGTGAGTCGCTGCCGCCGGAGGAGGCGTTTGCCGGCCCGGTCGAGGGGCTGGCCACCGCGCTCGGCATTGAGATCCGCGACGTTCGGCTGACGGCGGGCGAGTGACCCGTTCAGTCCTGGGCCGCCTCCGGTGGCGGAGCGGTGGGATCGACGCCGTCGAGGAACGCGACCGCCTGCACCTGCAGCCGCGGCGCCCCGATCGCCCCGGCCCAGCGGACGATCTCCCGGGCGAGCGCCCGCGCACCTGCCTCGTCGCCCGACTCGCGGTCGAGCACCGCGACCAGCAGCTGCTGGGCGAGCGTCCCGGCCACCGAACCGGCTCGGGCCGCATGCTCGGTCGACCGCTCCCAGTGCTCCCGGGCGAGCTCGTGCTGCCCGTCGTCGTGGTCGTGGTCGCCGAGATGGCGCAGCGCCTCGAATACCAGGTAGTCGTCGCCGGCCGCCTCGGCGAAGCCGAGCGCCTCGCGGTAGTGCACCGGAGCAACATCCCGCTCGCCGGCGACGTTGTCGGCGATCCAGCCCTGGTACATCGCCGCCCAGCCGCGCCGCCCGTCGTCCGGGCTGGCGTCGTAGAGACGCTTCGCAGCGGCTCGCAGCCCGTCGATGTCACGCGGATCCCGTCCCCAGGGCCCGAAGCGGGGTCCGGAATCGCCGAGGATCGCGTCGAAGTAGGCCCGCCGGACCTTCAACTGGTCCAGATCCCAGCCAGCCACGCTGTCGTCGGTCGCCGCCACCGCGGTACGGGCCGCGGCCAGCCGCTCGGGGCCGAGGCTCGTACCGCTGCGGTAGTCCCGGTCCAGGGCCGCGCGACAGGCTGCCAGGGCGAGTTGGGCGACGTCGGCCGGCTCGGTCGCCGAGGCGGCGTCGATCAGGGTCAGGGCGCGCTCCGCCTGGCCGGCCCGGACGAGGGCGTCGGCGGTGTCGACGAGCACGGCGGCCGGGAGGTGGGCGGTCGAGAGCGTCTGCGATGAGGTCATGGCCGGCAAGGTAGTCATCGCCAAAACTATTCACAAGAAAATCATTTGGCGACTAAACTAACCCGATGCGCGACTCGATCGACGAGCACATCGCCGCCTGGTCCGAGGAGCTGACCGACCTCGACCCGTTGCAGGAGGCGATCGTCGGCCGGATCCACCTGCTGGCCCGGTACACGACCCAAGGGCGGCAGCAGGCCCTGCGATCCGGCGACCTGCTGCTGTGGCAGCTCAAGACGCTGCTGATGCTGCGCAAGCTCGGCCCGCCCTACGCGACGAGCCCGTCCCAGCTCGCCACCATGCTCAACCTGACCCGCGGCGCGCTGTCGCTGCGGCTGGCGACGCTGGAGGAGATGGGCCTGATCAGCCGTCGTCATGACAGCTCCGACCGCCGCCGGGTCCAGGTCAGCCTGACCGACGCCGGCCGCAAGGCCCTCGACTCCACGATGGACGCCGAGGGCCAGGTCGAGGAGCGGATGCTCGCCGTGCTCACCGACCGCGAGAAGCACGCGCTTGCCGACCTGCTCCGCAAGGTCGTCCTCGGCATCGAATCGGCGCCGGACCGCTGACGACCGGCGTCTATGACTCGAGCACGGCACGCAGCCGCTTCGCATACTCCTCGGCCTCGGCGTCGTCGGAGTACTTGGTGCGCGGCCAGAAGAAGCCGCGCAGCCCGTCCTTGCGCCGTCGCGGCACCACGTGGACGTGCAGATGCGGCACGCTCTGGCTGATCAC
>DATFRX010000143.1:0-14980 GCA_035262905.1 Nocardioidaceae bacterium | reverse complement strand
AGGACGGGGTAGCGGAACTCACCGCCGCTGATGCCGTAGAACGCAGTGCCGTCGATGACGACTCCGGCGATGGTGAAGTCGGTCGGCTCGCCGGTCCGCGGGTTGGTCAGAGTCAGGGTGTCCCCTGGCTCGATGGGCTTGCCCGGAGGTCCGCCGGTCGAGCCGTAGAAGGAGTCGACCATCACGTACGACGGATCACTCAGCACGAGGTGCCAGGCGGCTGTGTCGTTGGGCAACCCGTCGAGGCGGCTGTCGAGCCTCGGTCCGGAGGGCAGGTTGTACGGGAGGCCGACCGCGATCGTCGGCAGCGGATCGTTGGTGCGTCCCAGCGGATCGTTGCCGTAGGCCGGTGCCGTCGACAGCGGCGCCACCTGGTCGACCTGGTCGGCCAGGCCCGCCCGGGAGAGCGCTGTCGATGGGTCGGTGAGCGGCGTGCTCGGGTTGTAGTCGAGCCGGACCGCCCAGCCCGCCGACGCGTCCGCGACCGATTGGTCAGTCCCCGCCCGAATGATCGCGGAGATCTGCGTGAGCAGCACGATGACGAGGACGACGAGGCAGTACATCGCAAGCGTGGCCCCGGTCCGGAACCGTCGGGCCGTCGGGTACGCGACGGCGAGCCGCAGTGCGAGACCGGACTCGGACGGCCGCTCGATCCACCGCCGCAGGGGTCGCAGCAGGACGGCCTGGTGCTGGCTGAGCAGGACGATCGCGGCGAAGGACAGCATCGTCCCGAGCACGATGTAGGTCGACGTCGATGCCTGGTCATAGATGTGCGGGCACACGATGTGGGCGACCAGGCCCCAGATCAGCACGGCGACGGCGACGGCAGTCGTCGCGACCGGCGGCGGCATGACGAGGCGGAGCAGCGGGATCGCCGAGATGGCTGCCAGGGCGGGGAACAGATAGGTTCCGGCGCCCTGACTCGACGCATCGAGCACCACCGGCAACGATGCCGCGACAAACAGGGCGGTGAGGATCGCCGACACCATCGTGAGCAGGTGGCGCGCACCGCGACGGCGGTGCGGCGGCTCGAGGTCGCGGATCGCCGCGATGATGTTCATCCGCGAGATCCGGACGCTGGTGAGCGTGACCGCGGCGAACGCGATCAGGAATCCGGCGCACACCCCGTTGACCAGGCTCGCCTGCCGGACGTCGTAGACCATCGCGAGCTGATTGTTGTCCTGGTTCCAGCCGTTCAGGATGCTGACCGCGAGGACCACCACGACCCGGCCGACCAGGAGTCCGAGCGCGGCGCCGAGCACCGCTGCGATCGCGGCGTACACCGAGCCCTCGATGGCGAACTCGGCGGTGACCCGACGGCGGCGCATACCGATCGCGCGCAGGATGCCGAGCTGGCTTTTTCGCTCCTCGGTGAGCATCACGAAGATGTTCACCAGCAACAGCACGCCGGCGATGATGCTGAAGCTCGCGATGAACAGGAACAGCGAGCCGAGGCTGTCGCCGGTCTGGTCGGCCGCGTCGAGCACCTCCTGCTTCGGCGTGCTGACGACCGCACCGCGATCGGCGAGCGAGCCGAGGTCGTCGCGGATCGCCGCCTCGACCTGGTCGGTGAGCTGCTCACCGTCCTCGACGCCGCCGCGATTGGAGACCAGCGTCGTCGTCACCGGTTCGCGGCCGACCGCGGACGCAGCGGAGGTCAACGTCCCTGGCTGGAAGAACGCGTCGCGGTTGGTCGCGGCCCCGACACCCATCCCGGCCAGTCCCTCGGCGGGTACGACGTCGGCGACCGTGAACTGCTGCGGCTGACCGTAGAACTGGAAGGTGACCTGGTCACCGGTCGTCGCGTTCAGCGAGTCGGCCAGGTTCTCGTTGATGACCACCTCGTCCGGTCCGGGCGCTGCGACGTCGAGCCCGGAGGCGTCGGGTGCGCCGAACCTGGCGGCAGCGCCGAAGTCGAGCTCCCAGACGAGTGCCCGGGGCTCGGTCTCGAGGCCGCTCGGCTGCTCGTGGACAACGGCGGACTGGTCACCGCGTACGGTCAGGATCCCGTCGACCCGGGAGTCGTCGGCCATTGGCGCCAGCCGGTTCGACGCGGCATCGCCGACCGGAACCGATGCCGAGCTCACCGTCTCGTCGATCGGACCGAGCACGTCGTACGCGGTCTGCCGGACCGATCGGTCGAGCGAGTCGCCGACGGTCATGCTCGCCACGATGAGTGCAGTGCCGAGCAGGGATCCGAGGACGACGAGCATCGCCTCGGTCGGCCGACGCCGGATCTGGCGAAGTGCCAGCCGTCGCAGGATCGGCCGCCGGACCAAGAGGAATCCGACGAAGAGGAGCGCGATCCCGGTGGCGACGGCCAACGGAATCATGGCCGCGGGATACATCGTTCACCTCCGTTGGCGCTCGCCGACTACGGACGCGGCCGGCGACGGGCGGTCGTCGCCGACGAGTCGGCCGTCTCGCATCAGGATCATGCGACCGGCGGCTCGGCCGATCGCCGGATCGTGGGTCACGAGCACGATCGTCTGGCCGTGCTCGCGATTCAGCTCCAGCAGCAGGTCCATCACCTCGGCGGCCATCGAGCTGTCCAGGTTGCCGGTCGGCTCGTCGGCCCAGACGATCGCGGGCCGAGCGACCAGCGCCCGCGCGATCGTGACGCGCTGCTGCTCGCCGCCGGACATCTGGTTCGGGAGATGGTCCTCGCGGTGGCTCAGGCCGACCCGGCCCAGCATCTCGATGGCCGCAGCACGGGCGGGCTTGGGCGGTGAGCCGACCAGCAGCAGCGGCAGCTGGACGTTCTCTACCGCCGTGAAGACCGGGATCAGGTTGAACGACTGGAACACGAACCCCATCGACCGGGCGCGATGCTCGGTCCGCTCGGCGTCGCTCATCGCGAACAGGTCCCGCCCCTCGACGAGGACCCGGCCGCCGTCGATGTCGTCGAGACCGGACAGGCAGTTCAGCAGGGTGGTCTTGCCCGATCCCGACGGTCCCATGACAGCGACCAGCTCACCGGCGCGGACCTCGAGATCCAGGTCGATCAACGCCGGCACCTGAACGTCGCCGGTGCGATAGATCTTGGACACCCGCTCGGCGACCAGGAGCTGACTGGGTTCCGGACGAATCATGGTCATGGCCGATCACCGCCAGCTACGACCCGCTCGGCGCGGTCGCCGCCATGTCGTGGCCCAGCCGGCTGCCCCATCTGCGGGCCCGCTCGAGCTCGTCGGCCTTGAGCGGTCCGGTCATGTCGTCGACGTAGTAGCTCTGGGCCGGCGCCACCAGCCGGTAGCCGTGCCGCCGCAACCGCTTCGCGATGCCGTGCGCAGCAGAGCCCGGCATCCAACGGGCATCGATCCGGGTGTCGAAGGCGGCCGCTGCGCGGTCCTGATCGGCTTGCGGCAATGCGGCCAGCCACTCTCGCACGCCGTCACCACGGGAGACGAGCGGCTCGCTCGTCTTGGTGGCCGCGTCGGCGCGGGTCTTGGGCCGGGTCAGTCCCATCGCGTGGGTCGGTCCTCCGAGGACCAGCAGGTCGACATCGGCCGGCGGCTGAGCCGGTGCCACGCCGACCTCGACGATGTCCGTCGCGACGTGGTCGGCCAGGCCTTCGGCGATGGCCTCGGCGACATTGCGAGTGTTGCCGAACATGGATTCGTACACGATGAGTGCTCGCATGATGCGCCTCCTGTGCAAGCGTTCCTGCACCTTCAGTCCACCCGGTACGGCAGTCGGACAGCAGAGACGAAGGTCATGCTGGATCAGTCGGTGGTCATGCCGGACGACCCGCTATGTAAGCCCGGGCGGGTCTGGGGATGGCAGGCCTGGCGGCAGTTCGCCGTGCTGGTCGCGATACCACTCCGCATAGGCCTGGACCGCCGTCGGCAGGGTGAAGAAGACGCGGTCCTCCCCTACTCGCTCCACGAAGCCAGCCGCCTCGAGGTCGTCGCGCAGCTCCTGCTTGACCCGCGCCATCGCGAACACCACGCCGCGCCGATCCAGCTCCTCGAGCAGTTCGACGAGCGCGTCGACCGCCGTGATGTCGACTTGGACATTGGCTTCGGCGTTGAGCAGGAACCACTCGACCGGCTCCGGGCCCGCGTCGACCGATTCCAGGGCACGGCGTTTGAAGTCCTCGACGTTGGCGAAGAACAGCGGCGAGTCGTAGCGGTAGACCACGAGTCCCGGCACCGGCTTGGCGTCCGGGTAGTCGTCCATGTCATGCATGCCGGCCACGCCGGGCGCGTATCCGAGGATGCCGTCGTGCGGCCGGGCCACCCGGCGCAGCAGGTCCAGCAGTGACAACGCGATGGCGAAGAGCACGCCGTAGAGAACGTCCAGGACCAGAACCCCGGCGGTCGTCGCGGCCGCCAGCGCGAACTCGCTGTAGCGGAACCGCGCCATCCGCCGGAACTCACCGACGTCGACCAGACGAGTCGCCGCATAGACGACGATGGCGCCGAGCGCCGCGTCCGGGAACGAGGACAGCAGTGGTCCGAGGAACAACAGCGTCGCCACGACGAGGGCCAAGGCGACGAGTGAGTAGAGCTGGCTGCGGCTACCGAGTGCGTCGCCGATCACGGTACGGCTGCCGCTGCTGCTGACCGGGAACCCCTGGGTCAGCCCGGAGGCGACGTTGGCAGCTCCAAGGGCGAAGAGCTCCTGATTGGGGTCGACGCGGTAGCCGTTGCGGACGGCGAAGGCCCGCCCGGTCAGGACGTTGTCGGAGTAGCCGACGACGGCGACGCCCACTGCAGGGAGCAGCATCGAAACGACGTCGCCACCCGAGACATCGGGAATCGCCGGAGACGGCAGTCCGGACGGGACCTCCCCGACGACCTGGATCCCATGGTCCTGCAGGTCGAACACGGCCACCGCGGCGGCGGCCAGCAGCATGCCGATCAGCGGCACCGGCGCCCGTGGGAATCGCCGGCTGCCGACCAGCAGCACCACGAGGACGGTCAGGCCGAGGGCCAGGGTCGGCCCGTGGACCTCGTCCAGCCGGGTCAGCACGTCCCACGCCTCGCCGAGGACGGTGTCGGCGTCACTGCTGGAGATGCCGACCAGCTTGTCCAGCTGGGTGATGACCATGATCACGGCGATGCCGGCCATGTAGCCGACCAGCACCGGCTTGGACAGCAGGTCGGCCAGGAAGCCGAGCCGACCGATCCAGCCGACGATGCAGAACGCGCCCACGATGATCGCCAGCGCTGCGGCCAGCGCGGCATGCTGCTTCGGGTCGTCGCCCGCGATCGATCCCACCGCGACCGCCGTCATCAGGGCCGTCGTCGACTCGGGACCGACCGACAGCTGCCGCGACGAGCCGACCACGGCGTACACGAGGAGCGGCCCGACGATGGCCCAAAGTCCGACGACCGCGGGCAGACCGGCCACCTCGGCGTACGCCATGACCTGTGGCACCAGGTACGCCGCGACGGTGACGCCCGCCAGCACATCGCCGCGCAACCACGACCGCTGATAGCGGCGCAGTCGCGCGAGACTGGGCGCCAGCCGGTCCAGGTCCGGTCGGGACATGGCCAAACGCTAACCGGATCCCGCCGCCGCGAGGCGCAGGTCGGGCCGGACATCGGATCAGTCGCCGACTTACTATCGTCGCGTGGCAGAGGACGGCCCGCCGGAGCGGCACGAGCTGGACGAGGCGCTCGGGTTCACGTCACTGGCCCGGGTCCGCCTCGACACGCTGCTGGAGGAACTACACGGCCGGGTCGGCGACGTACTCGCCAGTCAGGACCGGCTGCGGTCGCTGCTGGATGCGGTGGTCGACCTCGGGACCGATCTCGACCTGCCGCGCGTGCTCCAGCGAATCACCGACGCAGCCTGCTCCCTGGCCAACGCCCGCTACGGCGCCCTGGGCGTGCTCGGCCCGGACGGCGAGGTGCTCGCCGAGTTCATCACCCACGGCGTGTCCGACGAGGAACGCGCCCGGATCGGACCGCCGCCCAGCGGTCACGGCGTGCTCGGCGTGCTGATCAAGGAGCCACAACCGATCCGGCTGCCGCACATCGGCGACCACCCCCAGTCGTACGGCTTTCCGGCCAACCACCCGCCGATGGAGTCGTTCCTCGGCGTACCGGTCCGGGTCCACGACCACGTCTACGGCAACCTCTACCTGACCGAGAAGGTCGGCGCCGAGGAGTTCACTGAGCTCGACGAGCAGATCATGGTCGCCCTCGCAGCGGCCGCCGGCGTGGCGATCGACAACGCCCGGCTGTACGAGCTCACCGACCGCCGCCGCGAGTGGCTGCAGGCCACGGCGGAGATCACCCAGGTCCTGCTCGGCGAGGTCGATCGAACCGAGGCACTGCGTCTGATCGCCCGCAAGGCCCGCGACGTGTCCGGCTGCGACGTGGCTGCCCTGCTGCTGTCCGACGGGAACAACGACGCGGCGCCGAGTCTGATCCTGGAGGTCGCGGAGGGGACCGACGCCGGCCCGGTCGAGGGCCGGCGGATCCCGCTCGGCGAAGGCATCATGGCCGAGGCGCTCGCCAACGACGCACCGGTGATCGTCGACGACCTGGCGGCGGAGGTTCGAAGCGGCCGCACGCATCTACCGGCCGAGCTCGGCGCCGATCTGGCATACGCCGTGCTGGTTCCGCTCAACTCACCGACCGGCCGCGGCGTACTCCTCGCCGCCCAGCGACAGGACACAACGCAGCTCGTCGCCGGGTTCGACGTCGAGCTGATCAGCACCTTCGCCAATCAGACCGCACTGGCCCTCGAGCGGGTGCGCGCCCAGCAGGACCGGGCACTGGTGGCCGTGCTCGAGGATCGCGACCGGATCGCGCGTGACCTGCACGACCTGGTGATCCAGCGGCTGTTCGCGTCCGGGCTCCAGGTGCAGGGGGCGCTGGAGCTGATCGGGCAGCCGGACGTACGCCAGACGCTCACCAAGGTGACCGACGACCTCGACTCGACGATCCGGGACATCCGCGCCACCATCTTCGAGCTGCAGCATCGGTCCGACCGCAGCGATCTGCGCGCGGACATCCGCGGCCTGGCCAAGGAGTACACGCCGACCTTCGGCTTCGCCCCCATCGTCGACCTTCTGGGACCGGTCGACAGTGCGGTGCCGACCGAGCTTCGGCCCGAGGTGCTCGCCGTCGAACGGGAAGCCCTCTCCAACGCCGCGCGCCATGCCCACGCGACCGAGGTCCTGATCGAGGTGGACGTACGCGACGGGATCCTGCGCATCACGATCGCGGACGACGGCATCGGGATCGGAGAGACGACGCGGCGCAGCGGGCTTCGCAACCTGCGAGACCGGGCCGAGGCCCACGGTGGGACGCTGGAGGTGCAGCCGAACGAGCCGCACGGCACCCTGCTGCGATGGGTTGTTCCGCTGACCGACGACTAGCCGCCTCGACTCACTTGGCCAGCAGCTTGGTGGCGAGCACAGCGGCCTGCGTACGGCGCTCGAGTCCCAGCTTGCCCAGCAGGCTCGACACGTAGTTCTTGACCGTCTTCTCGGTCAGGTGCAGCTCCTCGCCGATCTGCCGGTTGGTCATCCCCTTGGCGATCAGTTTGAGCACGTTGAGCTCCTGCTCGGACAGGTTGCGCAACTCCGGCGGCTGGTCGTCGCCCTTGCGCAGCCGCTCGAGGACCCGGCCGGTCACCGCGGGGTCCAGCAGCGACTGGCCGTCGGCGACCCGGCGGATCGCGTCGACCAGAGCACCTCCCCCGACCTCCTTGAGGATGTAGCCCGCCGCACCCGCCATGATCGCGGTGAACAGGGCCTCGTCGTCGTTGTACGACGTGAGGATGAGCGCCTTGATCGACGGGTCGACCGACCGTACCTCGCGGCAGACGTCGATTCCGCTGCCGTCGGGCAGACGGGCGTCGAGCACCGCCACATCCGGCCGCAGCGCAGGAATCCGTCGGCGGGCCTGCTCGGCCGAGTCGGACTCGCCCACCACCTCGAAGTCCGGCTTGGCTTCCAGGAGCGCGCGGATCCCTTCGCGTACTACTTCGTGATCGTCCAGGAGGTAGACCCGGACCTTGGTCGTCTCACTGTCCACGTCTCAATCCTCGCCCATCGCCAGCGCCGACCGCAGAGACCTCGGCCCCTGCCGTTGGGTCCTTCGGCTCTATGGGCGGTCATGCGCCAGCCCGATCCGGCTCGCCCGCTTGGTGCCCAAGGTCACCCAGGTCAGCCGGTTCGGCCCTAATGCGGCCGGTGACGGCGGCGGAGGGTTGTCGTGTGGACCCGAGAAGAGGGAGCCGGCCGATTGTCGTCGGCGTGGACGCCACGTCGGACACTGATGGCGCCCTGCTCTGGGCCGTCAACGAGGCTGCCCTGCGCGACCGGCCGCTCCGCGTGGTCGCGGCGCTTGCCGTACCCGTCAGGCGGGCCGGCGTCGGCCGCGGGCTCGCGACGCCGGCGCCGTCCGACGGAGCGGACGTCGCACTGGAGCGAGCCGAACAGGTCGCCGCCGCTCGTCTCACCGGCTATCGGATCACGACCGAGCTGTCCTCCGACTCACCGGTCCGCGCTCTGGGTCGCGCCGCAGCGGCCGCCGAGCTCGTGGTGGTGGGTTCGGATCAGCGGGCGCTTCGGCAGTCGGTCGCCCATGCGGTCGCTGCCCATGCCGGCTGCCCGGTCGTCGTCGTACCCGCGCGGCTGCCCGCCACGCGCCGCCATCTGGTCGTCGGATCGGACGGCTCGGCGGAGTCCGACCATGCACTGGCCTTCGCCTTCGACGAGGCAGTCCGTCGCGGGGCATCGATCGAGGTGGTCCACGGCTGGCGGCCGATGGCGTCCGAGACCCGCTATCGGCGGTGGATCGAGCGGGCAGAGGAGAACTTCCAGCAGCAGTTGCGGGACAGCGTGGCACCGTACCGGACGCAGTATCCCGACGTCCCGGTCGTCGAGCGCGTCCTGGAGGGGAGTCCGGTCGACCAGCTCGCGAGGCGCTCGGCTGAGGCCGACCTGGTCGTCGTGGGATCCCGTGGCCTGGGCCGGATCGTCGGTCGCCTGCTCGGCTCGGTGAGCCAGGGGCTGCTCGACCACGCCGAGTGCCCGGTCGCCGTGGTCAAGAAGGCCTGGTAGCTACCGGCGGTGCACGACGGCGACCGGGCAGCGGGCGTACTGAAGCACGCCGCGGGCGACCGATCCCAGGCTGAGACCGTCCGGCTCGCCGCCGTGGCCATGTCCTCCAACGACGAGCAGGCCGGCGTCGTGCGTGCTGGCGGCGAGGGCGGCGACCGGGTGACCGCGCAGCGGCCGCTCCTGCAGGTCGACGCTTGGATACTTCTCGCGCCAGCCGGCGACGGTCTCGGAGATCGTCAGCGCGGCATCCTTCTCGAGCCGACTCAGACGCAGGTGCCGGCCAGGGTCGTCGTCCCAGCCGTACACCTCGGGGATGTCCCAGGCGTGGACTGCCTGCAACGAGCGACCTGACCGGTCGGCGAAGTCGAAGCCGAACTCGAGCGCCGCCAGGCACCGCGGCGAGCCGTCGACGCCGACGACGACCGGCCCGTCAGCATCGGCGTCGACGGTCTCAGGCACCACGACGAGCGGGACCGGCGTACGACTCGCGACGGCGAACGCGGTCGAGCCGAGCAATAGCGTGCCGAACGCACCGCTGCCGCGACGACCGAGCACGATCAGCTGCGCGTCCTGAGCCGATCGCAGCAGGACGTCGGACGGCTTGCCGGCGGCGACGATGGTCTCGATCGCGATCCCCTCCGCCCGGCCGGCCACGATGGCGCGCGCGTCGTCGAGGACCCGCTTGGCGGCATCCTCGACGACCTCGGGGCTGAAGTACGACGTCTGACGCACGGCATCAGCCAGCGCGTACAGGATGCGTACCGGCCAGCCGCGCTCGTTCCCGCGATCGGCGGCCCAGCGCAGCGCGCTCAGGCTGTGCTCGGAGCCGTCCACTCCGACGACGATGGGTGCAGGCATGGCGACCTCCTCCGGTCTCGGCTACGCGGGCTGCTCCCGATGAAGTGCCACCTTGACGGCGTCGTTGCCCGCGGCGTCGGCGAACACGTCGTACGCCTCGGCGAAGTCGTCGAGCTGGAAGCGGTGCGTGACGAACCCACTGGTGTCGAGCCGGCCCTCGGCCAGCAGCCGCAGCAGGGTCGGCGTGGAGTACGTGTCGACCAGGCCGGTGGTGATGGTGAGGTTCTTGATCCAGATCGTCTCCAGATGCAGCGTCGCCGGCTTGCCGTGGACGCCGACGTTGGCGACATGTCCACCGGGCCGCACCAGGTCGACGCACTGCTCGAACGTCTCGGGGATACCGACCGCCTCGATCGCCACGTCGGCGCCCAGACCGTCGGTGAGGTCGTCGATCACGCGCCGCACGTCGTCGGTGGTCGGGTCGATCGTGACGTCGGCGGCGAAGTCCCCACGCGCCCGCTTGAGCCGGGACTCGGCCGGGTCGATGACCACGACCGTCCGAGGGCTGTAGAGCCGTGCTGTCATCGCGGCGGCCAGACCGATCGGTCCGGCTCCCACGATCGCGACCACGTCGCCCGGCTCGACCCGGCCGTTACGGACACCTACTTCGTACGACGTCGGCAGGATGTCGGCCAGGAGCAGCGCCTGCTCGTCGGGCACCGACGACGGCAGCTTGTGCAGCCCGTGGTCCGCGAACGGGATCCGGGCGAGCTCCGCCTGTACGCCGTCGATCAGGTGACCGAGCACCCAGCCGCCGCCGCGCTGGCACTGGCCGTACATTCCGCGGCGGCAGTACGCGCAGCGTCCGCAGCCGGAGATGCACGACACGAGCACCCGGTCGCCGACGGCTACCTCGGACACCGACGGACCGATCTCGACGACCGTGCCTACCGCCTCGTGGCCGAGAATCCGACCGGGCGTCACCTCGGGCACGTCGCCCTTGAGGATGTGCAGGTCGGTTCCGCAGATCGTGACCGCGTCGATGCGGACGATCGCGTCCTGTGGGTCTTGAATCTTCGGGTCGGCGACGGTCGACCAACGCTTGCGGCCGGGCCCCTCGAACGTCATGGCTTTCATCGGTCCGCGACCTCCATGCTTCGCGACTCAGTGGCTGTCGACTCCAGTGCACCTCGCCATGCGACTCGCCGGTACAGGCGTTGGACTCCATCCGCCGAGTCGCTGGTCGGTGGCGGTCAGCGGCGCACTACCTGGTCGCCCGCAGGCTCGGCCGCCGACAGCCCTGGCACCACGACCACGGGACAGGCGGCCTGCATCGCACACGCCTCGCTCACCGAGCCCAGCGCCGCATGGCGGATGCTGCCGACACCGTGCGTGCCGACGACGAGCAGCTGCGCTCGTCCGGAAACCTGCACGAGCACCTCCACGGCGTCGCCGTGGACCAGTTCGTACGACACCGGCGGCGGATCTTGGGTCTCCCGCAGGACGCCGTCGACCACATGGCGAGCTGTCTCGTCGGCCTGCTGCCGGGCTTGCTCCTCGGTCGCTCCGCTCTCGGTCCCGCGAGCCGGCCAGGCGGTCACGGCCTCGATCGCACAGCGCCGGAGTCGGGCCTCGTCGACCGCCCAGCGCAGGGCCCGACGGGACCCTTCGGATCCGTCGATACCGACGGCGATCAGACCCTCGAGCGGCTCCATGGCTTCAGTGTGGCAATCGGCTGCGCTGCCAGTTGGAGTCCAAGGTCCCGTCGTCGGGAGTCTCCGGCCTGCGTTCGTCGAGTCGTACGATCTGGTCGATCGGCCCGCGAGTGAGTGCGCACGCCTCTGCTCTCGCCGAAGGAGTCCGCCGATGCTCGGGCCATGAGAGAGCTCGTACATCCCATCGTCGTCGGATACGACGGCTCAGCAGACAGCGACCGCGCAGTGGACTGGGCGGTCAAGGCGGCGCAGCTACGCCACTGCCCGATCCGGCTCGTCGCGGTGCTCGAGGACGACATCGATCCGGACTGGCTTCCCGATCGCGTCGAGGCGGCCCGCCAGCACGCGCTGGAGGCACTCCGCTCGGGTGCCGATCCCGAGCTGCCGGTGACGGTTATGAAACCACGATCGGAGCCCGCGACGCACGCACTTCTGCGGCTGGCGTCGGACGCGCAGCTGATCGTGCTGGGCGCGCACGGGCACGGCATCCTGGACGGTGCCCTGGCCGGCTCGGTGAGCCAGCACCTGGCGCGCCACGCCGAATGCCCGGTCGTGGTCGCGCGCGAGGCGCATGACCGAGACGCCCGGCGGATCGTGGTCGGGTTCGACGACTCGGCAGGCAGCCAGCGGGCGTTGGAGTTCGCGTTCGAAATGGCCCAGGACACCAAGGCGCCCATGACCGTCATGCACGGCTGGCAGATCAACCCACCGGGCAGTGTCGGCATGTTCATGACGCTGACCCCGGACATCGTCGACCACGCCGAGTCCGAAGACGTGGCGCTGCGAAACGCCATGGCCGAGTGGCGCGCCAAGTACCCCGATGTCGACGTCGAGCTGTCGGCGGTTCCGCTGCATCCGGAACGGCTGCTCACCGATGCGTCCGATCACGCCGCGATGGTCGTCGTCGGATCGCGTGGTCGCGACGCCTTCACCGGACTCATGCTCGGCTCGGTGAGCCAGGGCGTGCTCCATCGGGCCCGCTGCACCGTCGTGATCGCTCGATAGCGCCCGAACAGCTGGCCGCCGCGACGTGCTCGGCGACCGGCCGCTTGAGCAGCGGGACCTTGGTCACCTCGGGCAGGCGAAGGTCATGGCCCGCGGAGTCGTCAGGCACAGCCGGCCTGCCCTCGTACTCCATGCGATCGCCTCTGCTGTACGGCTCGCCTCTGGCTGATGCTTGAAGTGAAAGAGGTCGCGAACCCGATACCGAACAGGAGGCTCGTCATGTCGACCACCGAGCACTATTCCGACCACATCCCCGTACAGATCGAGCCCGACTCGGGTCGCGAGGACGCGTACGCGCATGAGAGCCACGCCGCTCGATACGCCCTTGCGGTCCTGCGGATCGCCTACGGCTTCACCTTCCTGTGGGCGTTCTTCGACAAACTGTTCGGCCTTGGGTACGCCACGCCGAACGGCCAAGCCTGGATCGACGGCACCGACCCGACCAAGGGCTACCTGATGGGCGCGCCCGACGGCTGGCTCGAAGGCTTCTACCACGGCATCGCGGGCGACTGGTGGGTCGCGCCGCTGTTCATGGCCGGGCTGCTTGGCGTCGGCCTGGCGCTGACCTTCGGCATCGGCATGCGGATCGCAGCCGTCGCCGGCGGACTGCTCTACCTGATGATGTGGAGCGTCGTACTGCCGCCGCTCAACAACCCGATCCTGGACGAGCACCTGCTCGGCGCCATCACGCTGGTCGTCCTGGCGCTCACCCACGCCGGCTACACCTGGGGCTTCGGCCGCCAGTGGGCCAAGCTCCCGATCGTCCGCCGCTGGCAGGCGATCCTGGGCTGATTCGGTCGATCACCTCGAGCGGTGGCGGTAGCAGTGCCGCCGCCGCTCGGCTTGCCCGCACGATGGAAGATGGAGGAGATCGACATGGCGAGAATCAACCCCGGCGACCTGAGCAGACGCGTCGCGCGTCGCCGGCAGGAGCTTGGCCTGACCCAGGCCGAGGTCGCCGACCTCGCGGACATGGCGCCCGAGTTCGTCGCCTACATCGAATCCCAGCCGTCCGAGTTGGGTGACGCGCCGCTCAGCCGCCTCGCGTACGCACTGCAGACCACCAGCACTCGACTGCTCGGCGGCGGCCAGGACCGACCACCCGGGCGAGGCGGCGTGAGCGGGCGACCCAAGCTGCTCGAGCTCGGCCCCCAGGAGTGCTGGGATCTCATCGCGGCCGGCGGCGTCGGTCGGATCGCCACCACGACCGACGACGGCCCGGTCATCCTGCCCGTCAACTTCGTCGTCGACGACGAAACCATCGTGATCCGGACCAGTGCGTACGGCGTGATCGGACGGATCGGCGCCGCCTCCGAGCTCGCCTTCGAGGTCGACCGGCTCGACGACGCAATGCGTGAGGGCTGGAGCGTCCTGCTGGTCGGCCGGATGGAGCGGATCGAGGACCATGACGAGGTCGCCGCTCTGGTCGGCACGGGCGACCTCGAGCCATGGGCGGGCGGCGTGCGAAACCTCGTCCTCCGGATCCGGCCCCGGCGCGTCACCGGCCGGCGGATCGAAGCGTCGTAGCGACCTCGTCAGGTCACGGCGTCCGGCAGTCCGGGGATCGGCCAGTCCGGGTCGGGCCGGAAGTGCTCCCATCCGTCGCAGAACGGTGGACCCCAGTCGGCCACGACGGCTTCGGCCTCGGCTACGTCCGCTTCGATCGCGGCCGCGGTGGCGGCGTCGAATCGACCCTGTGCGACCGCGAGCTCGAGCTCGTCCTCGTCCTTGCGGGTCATCGTGCGGTCCGGCTCGATCATGAGGTCGAGTACGTGGTCCCTGGTGTAGACGGCATCGTCGTCCCGGACATGACGAGCCTCCAAGTTGACGTACCAGCCGGCGAACTCCCCGGTGTGCTCGGTAAAGAGGACCCAGACCGTCCACGGCCGGCCGGTGGGTGCGATCCGGAGCACGTCGTAGTCGGTCCACACGCCGGCGTCCTGCACTGTCTCGGCGGTGAACAGGGTGCGCTTGTCGGCTCGCTTGCCCAGCCCATCGGCCCGCACCGCCCGCAGCACCGGCGTTCCGGCCGCGAGCCACGCGACGAGCGCATCGGCGTCGTCGCGCACGACTGTCACCGGCTCGGCGAACTGCGGCTCGGAGACGTCGCCGTCCTCGCCGATCGGCGAACCCGTCGCGAGAGACCCGGCGCCGGACCACCACGTGATCTGGGTGCCGGTGGGCCAGTACGGCGGGCTGCCCGACGGCCGGAGGGCGCTCGGGCTCACGAACACTGGCTCGTCCATGAGCCGAAGCTAGCGCGGCTCTCGAGCCTCGCGGGACGGATCAGGACGGCACGGGATATCCCAGGACTCCCTGGGTCTCGCGACCGAGACGCTGCTGCTCCGGTCAACGTGGTCGCGTGCTCCGAACCGGCCGGGGCGAAGACCTCGGGTTGGCGTAAGAAACCCGCCAGCGGAGTCGAGCCGAC